>JBBQXV010000035.1:0-49944 GCA_038209335.1 Polyangiales bacterium
CCGGCGCCGTGGCCGCGGACGATCACGCCGGCACGCGCGCGGGCGCGGATCGTGGCGATCGTCTCGTCGCGTCCGTAGACGTGGAGCTCGCCATCGGTGATTTCCTCGACGTCGATTTCCGTGGCGAGCGACAGCGCCGGATCGTCGACCGCTTCGACGAGCGCGCGCGCGAACGCCGGATCGCGGCGCGACGGCCGCACGACGACGCGACTCGCAGCTGCACGTGCGATCGCGAGCGCGCGAAGCGGCGCGACGAAGACGTTCGCCGAGAGGACGACACGGACGATCGGTGCGTCGCCTGCACCCGCGACCAACGCTGCGAGATCGTCGTCGCTCGCGTCGATCTCGACGTGCTTCGTGAACCCGAGCTCGACCCCCTCCGGCGACAGCCCCGTCGATCGCGCAATCGCCGGTGCGAATCGCGCGCGGTCACGCACGACGGCGCGCGCGGCCTCGACGAGCCGGCGCACGTCACGGACGCGATCGGACGCGGAGCGCACGCTTCCGACTTAGCACGCGTGCGCGCGCGTCACCCGCCGAGCATCTCGTCGATCGCGATCGAGCAGCCACGCGGCGCCGCACCAGGCGCGCGCCCGAGGAGCTCGAAGCCCCCATCGACGCGCCGCACGCGATCCGCCGCGAGCACGGCGAACGCACTGTCGACGTTCATGAGATCTTCGATGCGCGCGATGCCGACCTCGCCGTCGGCGACCGGCGCGAGCGTCACCGGATCGACCGGAACCACGCGCGCCCACGGCGGCTCGACGAAGACACCCGCGTGCGGCTGCGCGTCGTAGAACTGACTCGACAGCTCGGTCATGCCGTACTCCGACACGATGTCTGCGTCGTCGATCTCGAACGTCCGCGCGAGCGCGCGACGCAGATCGGCCGCGGGCATGTCACGCGAGCGTCCTTTGTAGCCGCCGGTCTGCATCAGCCGACTGCCGCGCGGCAGCGGAAACGCCGCGTCGTCGAGCGCGTCGAGGAGGTGCACGAACGCGAACGACGTGCCGAGGACGAGCGCCGGCACGGCGTCGAGCTGCGCGACGCGCTCGGAGAACGCCGCGAGATCGATCATCGTGTCGCGAAGGAAGAAGACGTGCTCGTCCGGCGCCCCGTCACCGAGCTCGCGCGCGAAGAGACCGAGCATGTGCGCGAGCGACGAATCGGGAGCGTCGTCGGGCGGTGGACCGAACACGAGCACCGGCAAGCGCGGAGGGAGCGTGCGAGCGAGCGCCCATCGTCCGAACGCGAGCGACGCCGCGTCGTACGTAGCGACGTCGCGCATCTCGTGCCTGCCACGATCGCCGACGGTCGTGCCGCTCGTTCGAAAGGTGATCGCCGTTCGCTCGGCCGGGAACGCAGCGACGCGCGCGAGCTTGAAGGCGTCGGTCGGGACGGCGGGAGCGTCGGCGGCGCGCGTGAGCGATCTCGGGTCGACGCCGCGCACGCGGCAGAGGCGCGTGTATCCCTCGACGTGCTCGGCTTGAAATCGCGCGAGGTCGCACGCGAGCGCGTCGAACGCCTCCGGCATCGCGGTGCCTGCTTCGAACGCGCGGACGAAGGCACGCGCGCGCGTGTGAAGCGCGTCGCTCACTGGGGCTTCGGAGGAGGAGGCGGCGGTGGGAGAGGAGGAGGCGGCGGCATTCCGTACGGCGGCGCGGGCGGCCTCGGCACGGGCGGCGGCGGATCGGCGGTCGTGGCAGCTTCCGCGCCGAGCGAGCCGAGCGTGACCGCGCAAAAGGCGCACGCCGCGTCACTCGCGCGAACGTGACGACCGCAGACTCGGCACGGCGTGAGGTTTCGCACGCGTCGAGACTACCGCGACGATCGCGCGCGGAGGTAGCGCTTCGCTTCGTCGCGAATCAACGATCCCCGCCGCCGTCCGAGGCGCGACCGACGATCGCGAGGACGTCGGCGGTCTCCAGGATCATTTTGATTGGCTCGCAGGCTTCGTGCGAATCGCACCCCATCGTGAACGAAACCTGCGCCGCGAACCCCACCTCGAGCGCCCACAGCCCCACGGGTGCGACGACGCCGACGTTGTCGAGCCACGCACTGCGCGAGTAGCGAGGCCCCGCGTCCACGAGCCGCCACTTCACCGCGTCGACGCTGTCGAAGAGCGTCGCCTCGTAGCCTCCGATTCGGATCGGGCGCGCAGCGCCAAACGTGACCCAATCGTCTTCGCGAGGATTGTCCTTCGACGCGACGCTCTGTCGCAGGAACGTGATCGCCAACCTGCGTCGGTCGCCGTCGAAGTTGTAAAAAACGCCGTTCGCGATGTCGCCGTACATGATCGACGGCTCGGCGAAGTCGGGTGGGATGAACAGGCGAAGGACATGTCGAATCGTGTAACGCTTCCAGTTGCCGGGGATCGGCTCCGGCGGTCGCTCGACGCAGCGTCCTTCCATGCACTGCGCCGCTGGGAGCGGAGGGCACCGTTCGTGGGTCGCGACGCTGAACAGATCCACGCAACCGAGGGCGCGCCAGTCGCGCGCGATCGCCTCGGCCTCCGCGTGCGAGGCGTGCTTCGCGCCGACGCGATGGCAATCGTCGAGCTCCGACCACTCGCCGCTGCGCGGCTCCGCGACGCACTCGTGATCCGCGATGCACACCGCCGAGCGCGCCCACGCCGCCCGGTAACGTTCGGCGAGCTTCCAGCAGAGCTGAGAATCTCGCGCGCCTGCAGGCGATGTCAGTCGCTCGTCGGTCGACGGCGCGCGGAGGACGACGAAAACGATCGCCGCGCCGAGCAGCGCGATCGCGAGGATCGCGAGGACGAGCGTCCGCCTCTTCATTCGCCGCGCGACGCTGTGCGCATGAGGCATCCTAGGCGGTTCGTCGAACATGCAAAAAAGAAAGACGCGAACTTGTCGATCTCGCCACCGCTCGTTGGTCGTCGAGTAGAAGACTCAACCCACGGAGAGACGACGATGCGATTTCTGATCATGCACAAGGTCGACGCGAAGATGGAAGCCGGTGAACGCCCGAGCCAGGACATCATCAAGGCGATGGGCGGGTTGGTCGGCGAGGGGCTGAAATCCGGGGTGTTCCTCGACGGCGCCGGGCTTCATCGCAGCGCGCGGCGCGTTCGGCTGAACGCCGCAGCTGGCGCGTGCACGGTGACGCGCGGGCCGTACGCCGGTAGCAACGAGCTCGTCGCGAGCCTGGCGATGATCAAGGCGGGAGCGATCGACGAGGCGATCGATCACGGACGCAGCCTCGCGACGGCGCTCGGGGATTGCGAAATCGAGATCGGCTCGGTCGTCGAAGGCTGGGATCTGACCGGCGCGCCCAAGCCGGCGGGCGTCGAGCACGAGCGCTTCCTCGTCTTGTTGAAAGGCGACAAAGCATTCGAATCGGGCGACGCGCGCAGTCCCGAGGTACGCGCCGCGGTCGATGGCGTCACGCGCGAGATGAAGCGCACGGGCGTCCTCGTCTCTGCCGAGTCGCTCGCGCCGAGCGCGAAAGGCGCGCGCATGGCGACAGGAGCGAAGGGGAAGCGCCTCTGGACCGACGGGCCGTTCGCCGAGTCGAAGGAGCTCATCGCAGGCTATTCGCTCCTCAGCCTTCCATCGATGAACGACGCGCTCGCGTGGGCCGATCGCTACGCCGCGATCCTCGACGGCAACGAAGTGGACGTGCGCGTCTTGCACGACGGATCGGCGTTCGCGCTGCCGTAGATCGACAACCTTGCGCGCGGCGTCGTCATGCGAGGAACTCGATTCCGTGGCGCGCAGCGATCGCGCGGAAGTCGACGGCCGGCGCGTCCGTCGGTCTGCCGGTGTCGACCATCGCCGTACTGACATCGCGAATGAACGCCTCGAACAGTCCGCCGGGCGTGCTGATCGCGAGCAGGCGACCGGTCTCGGATCCGACGCTCTTCAGCACATGCGACGCGCCGAGGGGAACCACGAGCGTCTCACCCGCGCCGAGCGTGAAGCGCTCGCCGTCGACTTCGAACTCGTAGCGCCCCTCGCAGACGATGAACGTCTCCCGAAACGACGGATGCCGGTGGAGGCCTGCGCCCGCCCCCGGCGGCTCCAACGACTCGGCGACGCTGAAGGCGCCGTCCGCGTCGCCGTCGCTCCGTTTGAACGCGATCGTGATTCGTCCGAGCGTGTACGTCACGCCTTCCATCGATCGAAGCTGGCGAGCTTGCGTCGTCATCGAGAGCTCTTACGCGCCTAGGCGTACCGGTAGTCGTCCAAATCGAACCGTTTGCTCCGCCACCACAGCTCGAGTCCGCCCGACGGACGAAAGAGCGGCGCGTCTCCACGCTGATCGAAGTAGTAGCTGTTCGATCGCGAGCAATCCTGGTGGAAGAACACCGTGCTCGGCATTCGCTTCTGCACCTGATCGAAGAAGCGGCGATGCGCTCTTTCGCGCACCTCGACGCGCGTTGCACGCCTTCGTCGCGCCTCGACGATGCACCGCACGAGGTGCTCGCTCTGCGCTTCCGCGACGCTGAACCACGACGCGCCCGTCACGCTGTACGGCCCGACCATCATGAAGTGGTTCGGAAACCCGGGGACGCTCGTCCCTTCGTACGCTTGAAATCGATGCGCGTTCCAGAAGTCGCCGAGCTCCGTGCCGTCTTTTCCGTACGTCGCGAACGCGGGCATGTTGCCGCGCTCCATCACGAGAAATCCCGTCGCGAGGATCAGCGCGTCGACCTCGCGCTCGCGCCCGTCGGTGGTGACGAGCCCGCGCTCGGAGATGCGCGCGATCCCGTCGGTGACGAGCTCTACGTTGGGACGCGCGAACGACGGATAATACGTATTCGAGATGCTCGGTCGTTTGCAGAAGAAGCCGTACGTCGGTGTCAGCTTGCCGCGCAGGACCGGATCGGTCACCTGCTTGTCGAGGTGCGCGCGCGCGATGTTCTCGATGCGCGCGATGATCCACGGCGACTGCTTGTTGTAGACGACGCCGACCACCATCACGAGCTCGGTCACAGCGGTGGTGACGAAGCGCACGGCGAGCTGCGCGCCCGGCACCTCGCGGAAGACACGCTTCAGGCTCTCGGCGATTTCGCCGTCGGGCTTCGGGAGGATCCAGATCGGCGTTCGCTGGAAGACGTGAAGCGCCGCGACCTTCGAAGCGATGGCCGGCACGACCTGCACCGACGTCGCGCCCGTCCCGATCACCGCGACGCGCTTGCCCGTCAGATCGTACGAGTGATCCCAGCGCGCCGTGTGCATCGCCTTGCCGCGGAACGACGCGAGGCCCGGGATGTTCGGCGTCTTCGGCTGCGTGAGCACGCCGCACGCGTTGACGACGTAGCGCGCGCGGAGCGTTCCACCGTCCGCGAAGTGAAGCGTCCACGCGTCGGCGTCGGCGTCGAACACCGCTTTGACGACGTGCTTTCCGAAGCGCATGTGCGGCCCGAGGCCATAGCGCGCCGCGCAGTGATCGGCGTACGCCTTGAGCTCGCTCCCCGGCGCGAAGACGCGCGACCATCCCGGGTTCTGCTCGAACGAGTAGCTGTACGTGAACGACGTGATGTCGACGGCGATCCCCGGGTACGTGTTGTCGCGCCACGTGCCGCCGAGATCGTCCGCCTTCTCGAGGACGACGAACGGCACGTTCGCTTTCTTGAGACGAATCGCCGCGCCGAGTCCGCAGAAGCCGGAGCCGACGATCGCGACCTCGGTGTCCAACTCGTGCGGCATCGCGCCAGAGTACACCGCGACGACTCACACGTACCGCGTCCACCCGTTCGGATGCGCACGCTTGTAGCGGCGGTAGAGCACGCATGGGCCGATCAAGACGGCGATCGTGATCGCCGCGCCGATCCACGTCTTCGCGAGCCCGTTCGTGTGCGTATCGAGCCCGAGGATCGTCTGCGCGCCGAGGATCAGGTGCACGTGCAACAGGTAGAAGAAGAACGCCGTCGCGCCGAGGAGCGAGAGGAGCGCGAACGAGGGGCGCGGCTTCCGCGGATCATCGAGCGCGGTGAACGCGGCGAGGATCACGAGACCGATGCCGAGCTCGAGGCAGGTGAACGACACGCTCGGCGGATACTTCGCGACGTGAAGCCACTGGATCACGTCGAGCGAATCGCGGTGGAGGTTCCAGTTACCGTAGCCGTCGACGCCGCGGACGATCGCGAACAGCGCGAGCAAGCCGACGCCCGCCATCGCCAACGCGCGCGCGCGGACGATCGACGAACGCGGCACGAGGAGCCAGCGACCGAGCACCCAACCGAGCATCATGATCGACAACCACGGCACGAGCGGGTAGGCGCAGACCGCGCGACCGACGCGACCACCGACGAACAGATACGCCCAGAGCGCGTGCCACGGCTCGCCGCTCGGTTGCCAGCGCGACGACAGCTCCGCGAGCGCTTGAATGGCGACCGCGCCGACGAGCAGCGACCGCGACGAGAGCCGCCGCAATCCGGCCATGCAGACCATCGACGCACCGATCGCGTAGAGCACTTGAAAAATGACGAACCGGTACTGCACGAAGCCGAGCGACATCCAGATCGGATCGAGCGCCGCGATGAAGAGGCCGCGCGTCACGATGAAGCGCGTCTGCCCCGGCTCATCGCGTCGCTTCTCGGCCGACAGCGCGAGCGACGCGCCCGCGAGCAGCACGAACGTCGGCGCGCAGAGGTGCGTCACCCAGCGCGTGAGAAACTCGTCGACCGGGAGTGCGGTGCCGGGCACCCAGCCGCGCGCGCTGTCGCCGTGAATGTGCGCCGCGTCGAGGATGTTCCCCGCGTGGTCGACGGTCATGAGCACGATGACGAGACCCCGCACCCAATCGATGGCGCGTATGCGCGTGTCACGGACCTGTCCCACGCGGTCGACGAACGACGCCACGCGACGAGCCTAGCCGAGCTCACAAGATCGCGTGCACGCCTTCCCATACGTCGCGCGCGATTTCGCCCGCGGGTCGCGCGCTGGCGAGCGCGGCGGACTGGCCCGCCCACGCCTGCATCCGATCGATGTCGCCGCCCTTCGTCGCCGCGTCGCGCATCGCCTTCGTCAGCGCGCGCTGAACCGGATACGGCGCGGGAGGCGGAGCACCCGGTCCGGTCGCCGCGCGTGCGTACGCGGTCGCGATGCTCCGCGCCGCACGACCGGAGAACGCGCGCGTCACGATCGTCTCCTCGGGTAGAGTCCGACCGATGGCGTCGGCCCAAGCAGACGCGAGCTTCGCTTCGGGGCTGCGCAAAAATCCCGTTCCGATCTGCACCGCAGACGCACCGAGGATCAACGCGGCCGCGACACCGCGCGCGTCGGCGATGCCACCGGCGGCGATGACCGGGACCTTCACGGCATCGACCACCGCGGGCAAGAGCGCTACGAGCCCGACCATGCCGACCTCCGCCCTCGCCGCGTCGAATGCGCCGCGATGCCCGCCCGCTTCCATCCCTTGCGCGACGACGGCGTCGGCGCCCGCGGCTTCGGCTTCGAGCGCCTCGCGCACGGTGGTGACGTTGGCAAACCAGCGGATGCCGCGCGCCTTCATCTGCGCGACGAACGCTGGCGGATACACGCCCATGATGGACGAGACGACGCACGGGCCGACGTCGATCATCGCTGCGAGCTGCGCCGCGAAGTCGGGCGGCGTCGCATCGGCGAGCTCGGGAGCCACGGCAGGTCCCCAGTTGGCGAGGAAGGCACGAACCGCCGCCTCGGCCGCGGAGTCGCGCGCGAGCGGCGGATCGGGAATCCAGAGATTGAGCTGAAAAGGCCGTTTCGTACCGGCGCGGACCTCCGACGCCCATGCCGTGATCTCCGCCGGCGCCATCAAGAGACATCCGCACGCGCCCATGCCGCCTGCGTCGGCGACGGCGATCGAGAGCGACGGCGGGCACGCGCCGGCCATCGGCGCGAGCAGAATGGGAATGCGCAGATCGTACGCGGCGCAAAACGATTTGGCGCGGAGGAGAGCGGAATGGGTGGGCATGAGCGATCTCTTCGGACGACGAAGGTACGACGCGGCGGCCGACCTCGACCACGCTTTCGTGCGGCCGCTTGCTAAGCTGTCGGTCTTCGACGACAGCGGCTCGACCGTCGAAGAGGAGCTTGTCGATGTCTTCGCTACTTTGCATGAGGTGCGGCGCTCCGCTGCCGCGCGACGCCGCAGACGCCGCCGTCGCCTGTGCGTTCTGCGGTACGACGTCGACGCCTGCGCCTCGCGTGATCGAGCGCGAGGTATCCGTGGAGCGCGTCGTCGAACGCTTGGTCGTGCGCGACACGAGCGGCGCGCCGACGACGCTCGCGTGCCTTCGTTGCAGCGCGTCGATGAACGACGCCGTGATCGACGGCATGAGCGTGACCCAATGCCCGCGCTGTGGCGGCGCATGGGTCTCGACGGAAGCCGCCGCGCGCTTGCGACGCACGAGCAACGACGAGCTCCGCGCTCACGTCGTGCGCGGCGAGATCCTCGCGCTCGCGCGACCGCCGCGGGCCAAGCTCGCGTGCCCCGTGTGCAAGGCGCCGATGGAGTGCGTGCCGCTCGGCGAGACCGTTCACGACGTCGACGTCTGCAAAGCGCACGGGACGTGGTTCGACCGCACCGAGCTCGTCGCATTCATGGATCGCGAGAAGCTGCGACGCGAAATGTGATTCCGTGGTCGTTCGCGGACTTCGAATGATGGATTCGCCCCGCGCGGCCATAAGTCGATGTACGCCCCTTGGACGCCGCCGAGCCCATCCCGATCGTCGCCCCCGCACCCGAAGCAAAGCCCGCGGACGTGCGCACGTTGGAGCCCGGCGTCGGCGCGTTCCTCTTGTCGGGAGGCGCGCTCGGCGCGTACGCAGGCGGAAGCGCCTTCGTGATGTCGGAGGTGACCGACGCGGTCGCGCTGCGCCCGTCGATCGCGTTCGGCGAATCGCTCACGTCGCTCCACTCCGTGGTCGCCCTCGCTCGCTTCGACACGTGCGTGCGCGTCCCCGGCCACTACCGAAGCGGCGACGGCATCCAGCTCGATTTGTGTGGCGGGCTCGGCGCGGGATTCTCGTACGTCTCGGCCGGCACGGTCGCGGGCGCGCCGCTCACTGCGCGAACGCTCCCGTACATCGACATCGGCCCAAGCGTCGGTCTGCGTGGAGAGGTCGGACGCTTCGCCGTCACGCTTCGGAGCATCGCGGGCGTCGATGTCGCGCGCGACGGATTCGCCGACGCGACCGGCGCGCGCATCGACCCACCGCTCTTCACGGTGAGGTGGGAGCTCGTCTTCTCGTGGGACGTGCGCGGGACGCGGAGCGACGGACGGTAAGCTTTACTTCGCGTCCTCGAGCGCCGTCCCCAGCGCTTCCACGAACGCGTCGAGCAACGACTCGTCGATCGTCAACGGCGGCGTCAGCGTGATCACATCGCCCGCGACACCGCCCGTGAGCACGATCCACCCGTGCGCGAGCAGCCCGCGCGTCACGGCGAGCGCACGCGGCGAACCTCCTTCGACGTGCACGCCGATCATGAGACCGCGCCCTTGCACCGCACGCACGCGCCCTCCATCGACACGCGCCGTGAGCGCGCGCGCCCAGCGCTCGCCGACGTCCGCCGCGCGCTCCGCGAGTCGCGACGACGCGATCGCATCGAGCGTCGCCACCGCCGCGGCGCACGCGGGTGGCCATCCGAAATGCGTCGCGGTGTGAATCGTCGTCCCACCGTGCGCGCCCCACGCCTCCATCGCGCTCGCGCGCCCGACGCACGCGCTCACCGGAAAGCCGTTGCCGAGCCCTTTGCCGAGGCAGATCAAATCCGGCACGACGCCCGCGCCGACGCTCGCGACGATCGCGCCCGATCGCCCGAGCCCGGTCCAGATCTCGTCGGCGATCAGCAGCGCCCCCGCGTCATCGCACGCAGCGCGCAGCTCCGCGAGAAACGCGCGCGGCGGAACGATGCATCCGCCGCGTCCGAGGATCGGCTCGACGAGGACCGCGCCGACGTCGCCGCGCTTCATCGCAACGCGCACCGCGGTCATCGCGCGTTCGAGCTCGCTCTCGCTGGCGGGATACGGCGCGAACGCGACATGCGCGTTGAGCTGGGCGGCGAACGGCGCGCGGAATCCGTCGTTCAGTCCGCACGCCGCGAGCGGCGCGTAGCTGAGCCCGTGGTACGCGCCGTCGAACGCGACCACGCCCGGCTTCCCGGTCGCGAGCGCCGCCGTCTTCAACGCCGCCGTGACCGCGTCCGCGCCGCTCAATCCGAGGATCACGCGCGCGTTCGGCTCGGGGAACATCCGCGCGAGCCGCTCGCACAGCTCGACCTTCACCTCCGACGCGTACACATCACCGAGCGCGAGCCACAGCTTCTCCGACTCGGCCGACACTCTCGTCGCGATCTCCGGCGGACGATGCCCGAGCACGAGCGCCCCGAACCCCGCGACGAGATCGACATAGCGATTCCCATCCGCATCGACGACGTTCGCGCCCGTCGCGCTCGCGTACACGATCGGCGACTGCTCCGCCCCGCTCGTCTTCGCGCGCGCATCGCGACGCGCATCGAACGCCGGTGACTCGACCGCCGCGAGTCGCGCCGCGAGCTCGCGCGATCGCGGTCCCGGCGGCGGCGTGACGATTCGAGGAAGCTCGCGACCGGAGCTCACGCACGCCTCACAATCACGCGACGACTTTGTTACGCCCCGCGCGCTTCGCGTCGTAGAGCTTCGTGTCGGCGTGCTTGATGAGATCCATGCTGCTGCGATCCTGATCCGTCAGCGCCGCGACGCCGATCGAAATCGTGACGCGAATCTGCTCGTTCTGGAACGTGAAGCGACTCTGCTCGATCTTCTCGCGGAGCCCTTCGGCGAGCGCGCGCGCCCCTTCGAGGTTCGTTTCGGGGAGCACGATCCCGAACTCTTCACCGCCGTACCGCGCGAACACTTCGTCGCGACGAATGCGCGCCTGAACGATCCGCGCGACCTCTTTGAGGACGAAGTCCCCGGCGAGGTGGCCGTGAATGTCGTTGATCTTCTTGAAGTGGTCGATGTCGAACATCAAGAAGGTCAAGTCGCGTGCGTGACGACGCGCGCGCATGATCTCTTTCTCGAGCGACTCGAGCATGTAGCGCTTCACGTGCGCCTGCGTGAGACCATCGATGATGGTCATCTTGTAAATCTCTTCGTGGTACTGCGCTTCGACGTCCTGCCCGGACAGGTACTTGAAGATCGTGGGACCTATCTTGATCCGGTCGCCGTTCGCGAGCTTCTGCTCGCGCATGATCTGCTCGTCGTTGACGTAGCTGCCGTTGGTCGAGCCGTCGTCGACGCAGTACCAAGCGGGACCGCGCTCTTCGAAGTGCGCGTGACGGCGCGAGACGCTGTCGCCTTCGAGCACGATGTGATTCTCGGCGCCGCGTCCGATGCGGAGCGGACTGACCTCGAGCACGAAGCGCTTGCCGAGGAGCGTCGGCTCCTTCGTATAGATGACGACCAGGCAATCGTTGCCCTTCTCGGCCGCTCCGTCTTTGAGCGGCTTCTGAACGATGGCAGTGACTCTGGTCTTCTCTTCCGACTCCGTCACACGCACGCCCCCCAAGCGCTCATCTCTTTGTGTGAGAGCGCGGCGAACCCATGGAACGGTTTGTTCGAATCAAACGTGCAATCGATCATGGACCGTCGCGATGCATTCCCCCGAGCGACTTCTTAATCACCGTCGCACGACCGTGTTTTCCGTGGTTCTTCGCTTGATTTCAGACTATGGCCGCGCGAACGCAGGGTCAAGGCGGCGTCGCCATGTGGTCGATGTGGGCGAGCGGAGCCCCCGAGAGCGCCCTTCGCGCCCATTCGTGCAGGCGGCCGTCGGCGGTCGTCGCGTGTGCGGCGCACTTCGCGGTCGTCAGCCAGAGATCGATCGCCTTCGTAGGCCGCGCCGAGATCGCGGCGAGCGGAGGAGCGACGTGATCGGGGCCGAACGCGACGTCGAGCGGGCGAATCCCACGGCGCTGCAAGAAGGCCATCACACGGGCCGGCCGCGCGATCGCGGTGACCAGACCCACGCGGAGCGACGCGAGATCGGACCACGGCACCAGCGCGCCCGCGAGCCAGACGCCGCGGCTCGCGATGTCGACGACGCGGACGGGACGCGAGACCGAGAGAGAAGTCGCGACGTCGCTCGGCGATGCGAGCGGATCGCGCAGCGTGATGATCTCGTCGCAGGCGTCGAGGAGCGACGCGATCGGCGCGCGCAGATCGCCGAGCGGCGGTAGCTCCCCCGCGCCCCACGGATCGTCGGCGTCGACCGCGAGGAGCGCGAGCGACGCGCGACGCGGCGCGGTCTGCGCGACACCATCGACGACGAGGACGGTCGCGCCCTCGGCCGCTGCGAAATCGATCGCGTCTTGCCTCCGCCGCGCGACGACGACGCGCGCGCGACACGACGCGCCGGCGAGCACGCGCGCGCACGCGAGCGCTTCGTCGCCGACGAGTTGGACCGGATCGTCCGGCGCGACCCATCGCGGCTCGCGCGTCGACGCGCGGTAGCCGTGTCCGACGAGCACGACGTTCGCGCCGGCGTCGGTCGCCGCGCTCCGCGCCATCGCGACCGCGAGCGGCGTCTTCCCCGATCCCCCGAGCGTCGCGCCGCCGATCGCGACGACGCGCACCCCGTCGGGCAGCCGAAGCGGGCGCGCGACCGAGCGCGACGTGATCTTTCCCCAACCTTGCGCCGCCGCGCGCGCGATCGCCCAACGCGGAACGCTTCCGCCCTCGAGAGCTCGCGCGATGCGTGCGACGACCGACATCGCCGCGGAGCCTACCTTTGCGCTAGAACCATCGCCATGCTCTCGGTCGATCCGATCGCCCTCGCCCGCCGCCAGCTCGCTCGCGATCGCGAGAAGACTCGGCACCTCCCCGGCCTCTTCGAGCACAAGCTCGATCGCATGCGCGCGTCGCCGCTCGCGTTCCTGCGCGGCACCGCGCCGCTCTTCTACGAGCTGCTCGTCGCGTCGCCCGACCTCTGGAAGGGGCCCGCGGGCGAAGGGTGGATCACCGGCGATTTGCATCTCGAGAATTTCGGCGCGTACCGGCCGCAGTCGTGGGCGGACGAGGATCGCGCGCACACCAAGAAGAAGAAACGTCACGCGAAGAAGCCGTCGGAGCAATTGGCCACGTTCAACCTCAACGACTTCGACGACGCGATGGTCGGACCGTGGCGGCTCGACGTGACGCGCCTCCTCGTGAGCATGATCCTCGGCGCGCGCGAGCTCCAAGTGCGCGGCGTTCGCGCGGTCGAGCTGTGCGAGACGCTCCTCGACTCGTACGTTGGTCACGCCTTCGGGCGCGCGCCACTCCCGGCGGCGCCACGGCCGGTGACGGCGCTCGTCGACGCAGTGCGCGGCCGTTCGCATCTCGAGCTGCTCAACGCGCGAACGCGCGTGGTGCGCGGTGAGCGCCAGCTCGTGCGCGGCGATCACTTCCGCGACGTCGCGACGCCGCTTCGCAGGCGCGCGGCAAAGGCGTTCTCCGTCTACGCGCTCCGCGCCGGCGAGCGCGAAGACGTCGATCCGGATCACCTCGAGCCGATCGACATCGCGTACCGCATCGCCGGCACCGGAAGCCTCGGCGGCGTTCGCCTCGCGATCCTCACGCGCGGCAAAGGCGGCACCGACGGCGCGTGGGTCTTCGACATGAAGGAGCAAGGGACCCCGTCCGGCGCCGTGCTGCTGGGCAAGCCCGACATCAAAGGGGGCAAGCGCGTCTGCGTCGCGACCGAAGCGTGCCTCGATCATCCTCCGCGCATGACCGGAACGACGAAGCTCGACGGCATGTCGATGTTCGTACGCCGTCTCGCGCCTCAGGAAGACAAGCTCGATCTCTCGCACATCCGCGACGACGATCTCGAGCCGCTCTCCGCGTACCTCGGCGCGCTCACCGGCGCTGCGCATCGCCGCGGCGCGACGCATCCCGAGCGCCACGGGAAAGCGTGGAAGCGCGTCGAACGCGATTCGCTCCTCGAACGCGCGATCGCGATCGCCGGGATCCACGAAGCGGCGTACCTCGCCTATTTCAAGCTGTCGCGATGAGCCGCGACGCGCGCGCCTTCTTCGACGCGATCGCCGCGCGTTACGATCGCGCGTACGCGCCGGAAGCACGCGCATCGCGCGCGCGGATGACGCGCGTCCTCCGCGAGCTTCCACCGCAGGCGCGCATTCTCGATCTCGGCGTCGGCACGGGGCGCGAGCTCTCCGCGCTCCTCGACGCAGGGCACGCTCCCGTGGGTGTCGACGTGTCGCCGGAGATGCTGGCGCGATGCGCTCGGCGCGCGCGTCCGGTGCCGCTCGTCGAGGCAGATCTCTGGGGCGCGCTCCCGTTCTCCGACGGCGCGTTCGACGCGGCGATCGCGCTCCACGGAACGCTCGCGCATCCGCCCGACGACGCCGCCCACGCGCGCCTCGCGACAGAGCTCGCGCGCGTCCTCGTTCCGCGCGGCGTCTTCGTCGCCGAGGTGCCGTCGCACGCGTGGGTCGAGCGCGTCGCGAACGGCGGCGAGGTCTACGACGGCGATCGCACCGTGAGCCGGGTCGGCGCCGACGAGTGCGTCTTCGCGGATCTCGTGACGGGCGCGTCGATCACCGCGTGGATCCCGGACGACGCGCGATGGTCGACGCTCCTCGGACCGCGCTTCGACGTCCGCGTGACGTCCATCGACGGCGAAGAGCTCCTCGTCGTCGCGACCGTCGCGCGCTAACGTAAGGGCGTGCGTCGCTCTCTCACGGTCGTCGCCGCGGCGTCGTGCGTCGTCGCTTCGGTTCTCTTCGCATCCGCCGCGCAGGCGAACGGTCGCTTCCCCGCCGCGAACCAGCTCGTCGTCGCACCGAACGATCCGAACACGTTCGTCCTTCGCACGACGTTCGGCATCCTCGTCTCGCGCGATCGCGCCGCCACGTGGGACTGGGTCTGCGAGAAAGCGGTCGGCTACGGCGGGCAGACCGAAGACCCGTCGCTCGGCATCACCGCGAACACGACGATCATCGCGGGCACGTTCGAGGGTCTCGCCGTCTCGCCGGACACCGGTTGCGGCTGGTCGTACGCCACCGGTGGTCTCGCGCAGAAGATCGTCGTCGACGTCGTCATCCGCCCCGGCGCGCCGGAGTCCGCGCTCGCGCTCACGAACAAGTTCAAGGCCGTCGACGACGCTGGCGATCCGACCTACTCGTCGCAGGTCTATTCGACGACGAACAACGCCGCCGCGTGGTCGGCGCTCGGCGTCGCGCTCGATCCGAAGACGGTGCTCGAGACGCTCGAAGTCGCCCCGAGCGATCCGCACCGCATCTACGTCTCCGGCTTCACCGGCGCGGGCGCGAACGTCAAAGGGGTCCTCTTCGTCTCGAACGACGACGGCATGACCTGGACTCCGCGATCGATCCCGCTCGACGGCGCGAACGAGCACGCGCCGTTCATCGCCGCCGTAGATCCGAAGAACGCCGATCGCGTCTACGTCCGCACGAGCGGCTCCGCGTCGAGCCGCCTGCTGGTCACGAACGACGGCGGAATGACCTTCACGCCCGTGTTCACGGGCACGCAGCTCGCGGGATTCGCGCTCTCCGCCGACGGGTCCAAGGTGTACATCGGCGGACCGAAGGACGGGCTCTTGGTCGCGTCGACCGCCGACTTCCAATTCAAGAAGACGTCGAGCGTCGCCGTGCAGTGCCTGCGCACGTCGGGCACGACGCTGTACGTCTGCTCCAACGAAGTCAGCGGCTTCATCCTCGGCGCGAGCGAAGACGACGGCGCGACCATCCAAGCCAAGTTGCATCTTGCAACCATTCGCGGACCTCTCGCCTGCCCTGCGTCGACGCCGGGCGCCGCTTGCGCCGCAGATTGGCCGGCCTTGCGGAGAGACACGCTCGGCATTCAGGACGAAGACGCCGGCACCACCGACGCGGGCACGGCACCCGCTCCCGCGCCGAAGAGCTGCGGCTGTCGCGCAGTTCCGTCGGACGGCGGATGGCTCGCGTCGATCGCCGCGGCGATCGCGATCATCGTCGTCGGCGCGCGAAAACGCCGCCGCGTTCCCTAAGGCTCCTCGGTGGAAGCGTCGAGCGGCGCGAACGCCTGATCCCACGTCCACCCGAGCAACGTTCGCGACTTGTCCTTCGGATCGACGAACGTGATGAGAAACCACTGCCCGCGCTTCGCGACCTTCTTCACCGGGGTTCCGGCGCGAAGCGCGAGAATGACATCGCCCTCCTTGGTGCTCGGGACGGTGCGCACGCGCATGTCGTGGTTGATCTTGTCGTCGACACCGGCGAGCGATTTCTCGTTGTCGTAGCGCGCGACGTCGGATGCGTTGGCAGCGCTGAACGAGGACGCGTCGACGATCGTCGGGAGAGGACGCGGGGACGACACGACGGTCGGGCGCGTGGTCGCGGTCGCGGTCGCGGTCGTGGTCGCGGTCGCGGTCGTGGTCGTGGTCGTCGCCTTCTTCTCTTCGCACGCGACAAGCGCGGCGAGCACCACCACGACCGTTGCGATTCGTTTCGTCACGCGCGCGACTCTAGTGGTTACACTCTCGTTCGTGAACCCCGTCCTCGAAACGCGCGCGCTCGGTTTCCCTTGGGTGACCATCGATCCGGTCCTCTTCTGCGTCCTTCACGACGACGCCTACCCCGCCGGCAACGAACGCCTCGGGCCTGCGACGTCGCTCGCCGGTCGCAACCTCGGCCAAGACTTCGAAGGCAAGGACGGCTGGCGCATGTACCACGGCCAGATCGTCCCCGGCTTTCCGCAGCATCCGCACCGCGGCTTCGAGACCGTCACGATCGTCCGTCGCGGCCTCATCGATCACAGCGACTCGCTCGGCGCCGCCGCGCGCTTCGGATCGGGCGACGCGCAGTGGCTCACCGCCGGCGAAGGGATCGTCCACTCCGAAATGTTTCCGCTCCTCGAGCAGAGCAAACCAAACCCGCTCGAGCTGTTTCAGATTTGGCTGAACCTCCCCGCGGAAGACAAGCTCGTCCCTCCGCACTTCGCGATGCTCTGGGATCGCGACATCCCGCGTTGCGCGTTCACCGACGCAGCCGGTCGCGCGACCGAGGTCGTCGTCTACGCCGGGGCGCTCGAGGGCAAACGCGCGCCCGCGCCGCCGCCGCGATCGTGGGCGTCGCGTCCCGACACCGACGTCGCGATCTGGAGCGTTCGCATGGCGCCCGGCGCGACGTGGACGCTCCCGCCGGCGGCGAACGAAAGCACGGTGCGCACGCTCTATTTCTTCGCGGGCTCATCCGTCCACGTCGGATCGCACGAACAGACGACGCACGCGGCGATCGTCGTGAAGAGCGACGTCGCGATCGATCTCGTGTGCGGCGACACCGAGTGCGAGCTCCTGTTGTTGCAAGGTCGCCCGATCGGCCAGCCCGTCGCCGCGTACGGCCCGTTCGTCATGAACACCGCCGCCGAGATCCAAGGCGCGATGGCCGACTACCGCCGCACGCAGTTCGGCGGATGGCCGTGGCCAAGCGACGATCCCGTCCACGCACGCGAAGAGACTCGCTTCGCAAAGCACGCGGACGGGCGCGTCGAACGCTTCGAACGCTGACTACTTCGCGCAGGTCTCGTTGAGGTGGCGCTCGATCGGCGCTTCCTTCGCGAGGATGACGCGCATGCTCGCCTGGCTCGCGTCGAACTTCGGCTTGAGCGCGACGAGCCCACGCATGATCTCCTCGAGCGTGCCGAGCCCCTTCACGACCTCGTCGAGATCCGCCTTCACTTCCTTGTCCGTGATGGTCAGCCCCTTGAGATCGGCGCTGAACTTCGCGAACGCGTCCGCGTCTTCCTTCAAGTCCTTGTCGAACTTGAACGCGTCCTGATCCGGCGCGTTCTTCAGCGCCTTCTTCACGAGCGTGCAGTCGCCCACGGCCGCATCGGTCTCGCAGCGCGAGTGCAGCTTGGTCAGGCCCGAGTTCAACGCCTTCGCCATCGGCGAGAGCTTGGCCAACGTCGCGTCGAGCGAGATCACGAGATCGCCCAGCGTGCGCATCTCCTTCGCGAGCTCCTTCGCGAACGCCTGGTAGTCGCCCGATTCTTTCGCGAGCTCGGCATCGGTTACCGGCTTCGCCGCGAGATCCGCCGCGACCTTGTCGATGAGATCCGCCGCGCTCTTCAGGTTCTTGCCGAGCAGCGCGTAATCTTCGACCTTGAGATCGATCCCTTTGAGCGCCGCGTCGTCGTCGTCGATCGTGTCGATGATCGCTTTGCACTCATCTTTCTTCTTGCTGCAACCAGTGGTGACGGCGAAAGCAGCGACTGCGGCGAAGACGGCGAGATGACGAACGATGCGCATTTGACCTCGTGTTCGGATGGTTCGGCCGAGAGATTTTAGACTTCGAGCTCGGCCTTCTCGAGAATCTCTGTCACACGCCACAAGAACGAGTTGGCGGCGACGCCATCGACGACGCGATGGTCGTAGCTGAGCGCCATGTACATCACGGGATGGATCGCCATGTGATCCTCGCCATCGGGCCCTTCGACGACCACGACGCGCTTTTGGATCTCGCCCATGCGCACGATGCCGACGTTGGGCTGGTTGATGATCGCGCCGCCGAAGAGATTCCCCTTGATGCCAGGGTTCGTGATCGAGAACGTCGCGCCGCCGAGATCGTCGATGGTGATCTTTCCGGTCTTCGCGCGCTTCGCGAGATCGTCGATCGCGCGGACGATGCCGCGAACGCCGAGCTCGTCGGCGCGGCGAATCACCGGAACGACGAGGCCGTCAGGCGAATCGACCGCGACGCCGATGTTGATGTCCTTGAAGACCACGTACGCATCGTCGAGCACGCGCGCGTTGAGCCCCGGATTTTCGCGGAGCGCACGCGCCGTCGCGACCGTCGCGAAGGCGAGCATCGTCAGTGACGCGCCCTCCTTCTTGTACCGCTCCTTGTGCGCCTCGCGCAGCTTGGACGCTTTGTGAAGATCGATCTCCGCCACCGTGACGACGTGCGGCGAAGCGAACTTCGAGTACGTCATGTGATCGGCCGTGAGGCGCCGGCGTCGCGTGAACGGCACGACCTTGTCGCCGTCGTTCGGGCGGTACGTGGGGAGCTTGAACGCGCCGTAGCCCGTGCCCGGAATCGGCGGGACGAAGCCGCCGCCTTGATTGAGGATCTGCGTCAGCTGTTGCGCCGCCGCCGGCTGAGCCGGTGCGATCGGCGCGACGTAGGCCGGGATCGGCGAGCGCGCGCCCGGCGGGAGCGGCGGCTCGGTGTGGTGCGGCGTCGTGAGGAGCGGCGAGTCGGCACCGACGTCGACCCGCGCGCGCAGCACGTCGTCCTTCGTGACGCGCCCGAACGAGCCCGTGCCGCTCACCTTCGCGAGGTCGACGTCGTTCTCGAGCGCGACCTTTCGCGCCGTCGGCGTCGCGAGCGCTCCGCCCATCGCGCTGCGAGCCGGACCGTTCGCCGATGCTTCGACGCTCGCGCTCGCCGTCGCGGTCGCACCCGCCGTCGCCGCCGAATCGATCTGACAGAGCACCGAATGCACCGGCACGACTTGCCCTTCGCGCGCGAGGATCTTGCCGACGCGACCCGAGGCGGGCGCAGGCAGCTCGCTGTCCGCTTTGTCCGTCGCGATCTCGACCAGCGGTTGATCCTTCGTGACGACGTCCCCCTCCCTAACGAGCCACTTGGAAATGGTCCCCTCGGTCACGCTTTCGCCGAGCTGCGGCAGGGTCACATCGATGAGCATCGAGCAGTATTCTCCGTGGTTTGCGGGAGAAAACGTATACGCCGCGCGGCGCGCGTTCGCAACGCGGTGGCGGTCGGCTCAGTTGACCTGAACGCCGATCACGTTGCACGCCCCGGCGTGGTGCACCGTCCCCGATGCGTCCATGCTCGTCTCGTTCGTCGTGTCGACGCTCCCGTCGAACTTGAAGTGCGAGTCGGCGAACCCGAGCATCACGCACATCTCTTGATCGCCGACGCCCCATCCGACCGCTTGCGCGCGCGGGTTCGTGTGCTCGCAGGTGAAGCGGATGCCCGTCGCGCCGACCGCCGCGAAATCGAGCGGCGTCGGGAACGTGTGCCCGAGCGCTTCGCCGAACATCGCGCTCTGCGTGAAGAACGCCTCGCCGTCGTGCGGACCGCCGACGTACTCGAGGCGGAAGCCCGATCCGAGCTGGTGATAGTGCGGGAGCACGTAATGCAGCTTGAGCCCGAACGGACCTCCGACGCGCGCGGCGTACGGCGTCGCGAGATCGCACGAGCCGGTGTGCGCGCTTTTACTCGACGCGGGGATGTTCAGATCGAAGTACGTCAGGCGAAACGGCGTGAGGTGCGTCGTGGCTTGGGACGGAGGGAGCGAGTCGATCCGCGCGCGCATGCTCGTATCGGCGGCGTTTGCCGAGGCATTGAGGAGGTGCGCGGTCGCGATGATGCGTGAGCGCGCCGGAACGAGCACCGCGGTGTTCGGCAAGAAGCGCTGCTCTTCGGAGCGTGCTTGCGTCGACTGCGCGAAGAGAACGCCGCCGGCGATCACGGCGCCGAATTCGTCGAACTTGTGCGCCTTGCAGCTCCACGCTCCGTCGGGGACGTCGAAGTCGCGCTCGGGAACCCAGTACCAGTTCGAGTGATGGTAGAAGCCGTCGTTGTCGACGACGACGCCGTTCACCCAGAGGTCGGCGTCGTTGCCGAGTGTCCAGCTCATGCACTGCCCGGTCATCTCGGCGCCCGCCTCGACGTGAAACGTAGCCATCGTGTGCGAGAGCGAGCACGCGAGCGTGGTCGGATCGCACACGGCGGGCGGAGACGGCGACGGCGACGGATCGCTCGAGTGGGTCGAGCACGCGCCGAACGACGCTCCGACGACGACGACGAGGACGCGGGCGCACGCGCTGACGAAACGATGCCTGGACACGCCGTACTATTGACGCCGAGCCCGCTCGGTGTCGACCTGTTTCCCAATGCCTCTCCCGCCCGGCCCTCGTCTCCCCGCGCTCGCACAGACGCTCTGGTACATGGCGCGGCCGAACGAGTTCTTCGCGCACATGGGGCGTACGTACGGCGATGCGTTCACGATTCACACCGCGATCGGCACCGAGGTCTGCTTCACGCGACCCGAGGCGATCAAAGAGGTGTTCACCGGCGATCCGGACGCTCTGCGTGCGGGCGAGGCGAACACGGTGCTTCGACCGGTGCTCGGCGCGAGCTCGGTGCTCCTCCTCGACGGCGCCGCGCACATGCGTCAACGCCGCTTGATGCTCCCGCCGTTTCGCGGCGAACGAATGAGCGCGTACACGTCGATCATGATCGACGCGACCGAGCGCGCGACCGCGGCGTGGCGTCCGGGCGACGCGCGATCGCTTCGTCCGATCGCGCAGCAGATCACCCTCGAAGTGATCCTTCGCGCGGTCTTCGGCGTCGAGGACGGCGCACAACAACACGCGCTCGGCGAGGCGCTACGCGCGCTGCTCGATCTCGGGACGTCACCGCTTGCGACGGTGTTCAGCATGATCGAGTGGGCACAGCGCGATCTCGGTCCGCTCACGCCGTGGCGCGCGTTTCTTCGTATGCGCGATCACGCGGACTCGCTCATCTACGCGCAGATCGCGCGACGCCGCGACGCGAAGACCGACGGCGTCGACGTGCTCTCGCTCTTGCTGAAGGCGCGCGACGACGACGGCAAAGCGATGACCGACAGCGAGCTCCGCGACGAGCTGATGACGCTGCTCATCGCCGGTCACGAGACGACGGCGACGACGCTGTGCTGGCTCTTCCAAGAGATCCTCGACCGGCCCGACGTGCTGGCGGCGATCGACGCAGAGCTCACCGAAGTGACGCGCGGCGCGCCGCTCGACGCGTCGCACGTGGCAGAGCTCCGCGTGCTCGACTCCGCGATCAAAGAGGCGATGCGCCTCCATCCGGTGATCCCGGCCGTCGGGCGCAAGCTCAAGAAGCCGACGCGGATCGCGGGTTGGGATCTCCCGGCGGGCGTCTTGGTGATCCCCGCGATCCACCTCACGCACCATCTGCCGGATCTCTATCCGGAGCCGGATCGGTTTCGCATCGATCGCTTCCTCGACAAGAAACCGGATCCCTACGCGTGGCTCCCGTTCGGCGGCGGCATTCGCCGGTGCATCGGGATGTCGTTCGCGCTCCACGAGCTGAAGGTGGTGACGGCGACTGTGCTCGCGCGGCAAAAGCTTCGGCTCGCGCGGCGTGGCGGTCGCACGGTGCTGCGCGGCATCACGCATGCGCCGTCGGGCGCGACGGAGATCGTCGTTCAGTAGACGACGCGGCGGCCCCAGCGCGCGCGCGACGCTCGGGGCACGCGGTCCCGGCGCCGCACCGAAAGGCCCGTTTCTTCGCGGTTGCACGGTTCGTGCAACCTCGGACGCGTGCGATGTCCCGCTCCCTTCGAACCTCGGCAACGGCTGGTAAAGCGTTAGTCTTCCTCGTCGCCACGGTCGCGCTCGGTGGATGCACCACGATGCTCGGGCGCGCCGACGACGCGTACACGCGCGGCGATTACCTGCAGGCGGCCGAGCTCTACGATCGCGTCGTCACAGCCGATCCGAACGACGCCGACGCGAACGCGCGTCGCACGGGTGCGCGCAACGGAGCGCTTCGTCAGCTGCTCGGCGACGCGCAGAGCGCGCGCGCCGCGGGGCGCACCGAAGACGCGAACACGCGCCTCGGTCAGATGCTCGACAAGCGCGACGCGTGGAAGATGACCGTCGAGCCGGCGATCGCACCGGCGTTCGCGACCGAGATCGCCGCTGCGAGCGCGAGCATCAAGGCCAACGTCCTCCAGCAAGTGCAAGTCGAAGGGCCGCTCCGAGCGGAGATCGTCCTTCATCACTACGACACGCTCACGGCGCACGCCGAGCTGCGCGCGCTTCACGACGAGCTCGGCATCGCGGTGGTCGCGGCCGGACGCGCGTCGTGCGACAAGCTCGCGGAGGACGCGCTCCCCGCGTCGCCGTATTGGAGCTGGGCGGTCAATCGGTACTGCCAACACTGGGGCGGTCACTTGAAGTTCGATCCGCAGCCGCCGCATTTGCGATCGACGCTCGCGGTGAGCGGCGACATCGGCGGCGCCGGTGCCGACGAGTCGGCGCGCCTTCGCGCGAGCCTCGCGGCCGCGTTCACGAAGACGCTTTGGTACGGCCCGGACGCGCGCGACGTCGCGCACGCGACGCTCGAAGGCCAAGTCGCGGCCACGTTCACGCAGCGCCGCGTCGGGTTCGACAAACCGTGGACCGAGACCATTCCGTATACCGATTACGAGACGTACCAAGAGCCTTACCAAGAGCCCTACACGGCGACCGAGACGTACTCGGAGCAAGTTCCGTATACCGACAACGAATCGTATTCGTATCCGTGCGGCAGGACGACCTGCTCGGGCTCGCGCGCCGTGACCAAGTACCGGAGCGAGACGCGCACGCGCACGGTGACGCGCTACCGCACGGCGTACCGAACGCAGACGCGCGCGGTGACGCGGTACCGCTACGAGCCGCGATCGTTTCACTACGACGCGGAGGAAGTCACCGGGCACTACGCGAGCTCGATCGTCGTGCGGATCGATCGCGGCGCTTCGCCCGCGTTCGTCGTCAAGATCGACGACGCGACGTCGACGAGCGGCGTCTTCCACGACGTGTCGTTCGCCGCCGCCGGCGTCGCGCCGGAGCGAGCGACCCTGCCGACGCGCGAAGGGTTCTTCTCCCAAGAAGAAGTGCGCCTCGACGCGCAGCTCGCGGCGGCGCTCGACGCGCGGTACCGCGAGATCTACTGCGCGGCACCGAGGTACTCGATCGACGAGGCCGCGGCGTGCGCGTACGCGGGCGCGAAGAACGCACCGGCGGGCGTCCACACGGCGCTGCGCGAACGCTTCGGCGACGACGAGGAGCTCGTCGCGGCGTTGCTCGTGCGGTGAGCCACGCCAGCGGAATCGCAACCCTTTGGGCACGGCGACCGGACCCCTGTATCCTGCACGGAGATGGACGACGATCCCGACGAGCTGGTCGAGTTCGACGGCGCGGGAAACGCGCGTCCGGTCGGCATCACCGCCGCGAGCCGACTGCGCGCGCGCGAAGGAACGTTTCGACTTTTGCCCGCGCCCGCGCACCTCGTCTACATGCGCCGCGCCGGAGCCGGCGAAGACTTCGACAAGCGGCGTTGCCTGCTCTCGGGCGAGATCCACGCGCCGGGCGCGATCTGCGACATCGTCACGTTCGTCGGACACGCGGGATGGAGCGCCGAGCTCGTCGTCATCGATCGCGCGTCGAGCCGATCGGTGTTCTTCGATCAAGGCAACGTCGTCGGCGCGCAGTCGACGGTCGAGAGCGAACGGCTCGGACAAGTGCTCTATCGCTACGGCGTCCTCGACGCGGAGCAGCTCGCGCAATGCGCGGACGCGACGTCGGAGGCGCTGCGCTTCGGCGAGGTCGCGGTCGGGCGCGGGTACCTGACGCGCGAGCGCCTGTTCGAGCTCCTCGGAAAACAGAGCGAAGAGATCTTTTACGGCGCGCTCCTCGTCGCAGGCGGGATGTTCTACGCGCTCGAGTCGTTCGACGAGTCGCAGCTGTCGTCGCGGCAGAGCGGCTCGGTGTCGACGCTCGTGCGCGAAGGGGTGCGACGAATGCACGAGGCCCGCTATTTTCGTGCGCGCATTCCGTCGGACCAGCACGTGCCGGTGCGCACGACCGATCGCGGCGGCTCGGCGGGCGACGCGGCGGACGTGTACGCGGCGGTCGACGGCATTCGCTCGGTCGCCGAGGTGAGCCGCGCCGTCGCGCGCAGCGAGTTCGACGTCTCGCGCGCGCTCTTCCAGCTTTTGCAGACCGGGCTCGTCCGCATCAAGCCGCCGCGACCGCGACCTGGCGCCTCCGTCGAGGCGTATAACCGCGCGATCGCGCTCGTCCTGCGCGAGCTCGACGCGATGGACGAAGGCGACGAGACGCGGTCACAGCTCGCGGGATGGCTCGGCTCGCGCCCGAAGCTCGCCGAGTTGTTGCGAGGTGCGGGACCGTCGGACGACGGGACGTTCGATGCGGCGCGCGTCGGCGAGAACGCCGCGGCCGCCGCCGACCGCGTCGCCACCGAGGACGCGCTCGCGCGAGGGCTCTACGATTTCGCGTCGTACGCCGTCTTTCTCGCGCGTCCGCAGATGCACCGCGCCGAGCAAGCGCGCAGCCGCGGAGAGCCCCTGACCGGGCGAAAACGCCTCTCGCAGCGCGTCGTCGAGCTCCTCGCACCGATCGCCCCCGCATCGGAGCGCGACAAGCCTTCCGGCTGATTTTTGTGCGACCGCCTCCAGTTCCCTATCATCGCCGGGTGAGGATCCGAGCGTGCGTCGTTGCGGGCCTGTTCGTCGCGGCGTGCTCGGCCAAGCCGCCCCCCGCGCCTCCCAAGCCTCCGCCCGACCCGCCTCCCGCGCCGAAGGTCGAAGCGCCACCGCCGCCGCCTCCGCCTCCGGCGAAGTGCGAAGCGATCGACGAGCACTGCGTGGCGAAGGAGGGCGCGAGCGCGCGCGTGGTCGATTCCGGGCTGCGCTTCGAGCCGCCCGTCGGATGGGAGTACGCGCAGCAAGCGGACGCGACGGTGGTGACGTCGAGCGGCGCGCGGTTCGCGATGACGACGCACGAGGTCGGCGACGCGCGCGACGTGCGAAAGCAGCTCACGCTTCGCCTCAACGCTTTCGACGCCCTCCTCAAGCTGATGGGCGTCACGCCCCCGCGTGCGCGATACTTCTGGATGAAGACGCCGGACATGGTGAAGAAGGTCGGCAACCTCAAGGTCACGTTGTGGCAGCTCGACGGTGCGTCGCGCGAAGCGTCGAAGGGGCCGCTCCTCATCTTCGCGGCGCCGCTCTCGAGGACGAAGGCGCTGATCGGCGTCGGCTACGTGCCGGAGGACGACAAGTCGGGCGCGGACGCGGCGATCCTCAAAGCGATCGACACGCTGTCGATGCCGGCGGACGCCACGTCGCCGTGAGCGCGCCGGTCCTCGTCACGGGGCACATCGTCGCCGGCAAGTACGCCGTGAGGACGCTCCTGCGCACCGACGGCGCGGTCGCGACGTACCACGCGATCACCGCGCCGAGCCGCGACGTGGCGTTGAAGCTCTTCGATCCGCGCCTGCTGTTGGATCCGACGGCCGTCGAGGATCGCGAGCGTGTCGTGAAGGCGGCGGCGGCGCTCCCCGAATCGCTCGTGTTGCCGATCCTCGAGCAAGGGATCGACGCGGAGACGACGGCGCCATTCGTCGCGACGTCGCTGAGCGCGCATCCGTCGCTCGCGCAGCTCGTGCTCCTCTGCCCGTTGTCGCTCGTCGAGACCGCGACGGTGATGCGGAGCATCGGCCGCGCCCTCGAGCAGGCTTCGCACAAAGGGCTCTTTCATCACGCGCTCAAACCGACGAACGTCTTCGTCGGGCCGCCGACGACGTACGCGACGCACCTCGTCGACTTCGGAGCGACGGCGGCGCGGCGTGCGCTCGCGGCACGAAGCGTCGGCACGTTGCGTGTTACGTGGCTCGCGCCGGAGCAGCTCGAGCACGAAGGCGACGCGCGCACGGATGTCTTCGCGGCAGCGCTGGTGGCGTTCTTCGCGATGACGGGGCGATCGTTTTGGCGATGCGCGCCCGCGGAAGGCGAGCCGCAGATGGCGGCGTGGCGCGCGGAGATCGACGAATCGCGCGCGGATGCGTCGGCGCGAGGTGCGGAGCTCGGCAAGCCTGTGGAGCGCGCGATCGATGCGATCCTCGCGCGCGCGCTGGCCATCGATCCCGCCGAGCGGTTCGCGAGCGTGATCGAATTCACCGAAGCGTTCGCGGTCGCGGCCGGCTTGGCACAGGCGGCGCCGCTTCCGCAGAGCGTCGAGGTGCTCCCTTCGATCGTGCCGACGTCGCAGGCGTTCTCGCCGATTTCGGCGTCGCGTTTTCGAGCCGCCGCTCCGGTCGACACGCCGCCGCCCGCGCCGCTCGCGCTGCCTTCGATTCCGCCGGCGCCGCCGATCGCCGCCGCCGCCCCACTCGATTTCGTTCCCGCGCCTCCGCCTCCGGTGCTTCCCGTCGTCGCGGCGGTCGCGCCGAGCGAGCCGCCGCCTGATCTGCCGCGCCGCCGCACGTTCGGGATCGTCGTCGCCATCGTCGCCGTGATCGCCGTCGGTGGTGGCGCGATCGCGTTCGCGCTCACGCGCCCCGGAGGCGGACCCGTGGCCGCATCGTCGACGGCCGTCGCTTCGTCCGCCGCGCCGGCGACATCGAACGCGATCGCGATCGGTCCGGACATCGACGCCGGCGCGCTCGAAGACGCCGCGATCGCAGCCGCTGCGCCGGACGCCGCGGCGCTTCGCGATCGCGCCGACATCACGATCGTATGCAAGCCTGCGTGCGCGAGCGTTCGCATCGACGGGCAAGTGGTGGACGACGTGACGGCGCCGACGTTCGTCGTCGCCGGCGCGCATACGGTGACCGCGGCGGCCCCGACGGGGTTCTTGCCGCAGACGAAGCGCGTCACCGTGAAACGCGGCGAGCATGCGAAGGTGACCGTCGTCCTCAGCTCGGCACGCGCGGCCGGCCCTGGCCCCGCCGCGCCGTGCGGGAAATTTCTCAAGCGCTGCAACTGATCGCGGTCGTGCTACGTCGGCTCACGCGCACGCGCGAGCACCGCGGCCAACGCCTCTTGCGCGCGCGAGAGGAGCGTTCGATCGCGCTCGAGCTGTTCGTTCGCCGCGCGCGCCGCCACGCCTTGGTCTTCGATCTTCGCCGACGCGGCGGAAATCTCGGCGCGAAGCGATGCGACTTCGGATTCGAGCGACGCGACGCGCGCCTCGTCGAAACGAACCGCGAGCTCTGCGGCCTCGCGCGTCCGCGCGTCGACCTGCGCCTCGAGCTCGTAGATGCGCTCCGAGGTCACGAGCTCTTCTTGGATCTGCGTTCGTCGTTCGAGATCGAGCGCCTGTCGCGCGCGCAAGAGCGCCTGCGTGAGCTCGTCGACCCGCGCACGCACCGCATCGGTCTCGCGTGCGTGCGCCGCGGCGAGGTGCGCCGACGCTTCTTCGTGCTCGCGACGCGCCGCGGCCGTGCGCTCGTCGGCGACGCGCAGCTTCTCGTTCAACGCCGACGCTTCCTCGACGAGCGGCGCGCGCTGCTCGCCGATCTCCGCGACGACCGCCACGCGCTCGCGCTCGCGAGCCTGGGCGAGCTCGGACCGATGCGCTTGCTGGATCTCCGAGAGCTCGCGGGCCCGACGGACCGTCTCCTCGGCGACGACGTCGCGGAGGCGTTGATCGTGTGCGTCGCGTTCCTGCGCGGCCGACCGCGCAGCATCGTCCGCGCGTTGACGCTCCGCCTCGTGCTTCGCTCGCGACGCGCGGAGCTCCTCGCGCGCTGCATCGAGATCCGCGCGCAAGCGCGCCTCGCGCGACTCGACGGCACGCACGGCCGCATCCAGATCCGCGACGCGGAGATCGACCTCCGAGCGCGCGCGGGCGACCTCTTCCTGATCGCGTGTCCGGGCCGCCACCGCCGTCTGGAGCTCCGAGGCGACCGTCGAACCGGTGAATCGCGCGGATTCGAGCTCCGATCGCAACGACGCGATCTCCGCGCGCGCTCGCTCGCCGTCGGTCGCGGCCGTGCGCTCCCGCTCCGCGAGTGCCGTCTCGAGCGCGCGAAGTCGCGCGTCGGTCTCGGACGATTCGCGCCAGCGCTCCGCCTCCATGCGTGCGACGTTCTCGCGCGCGAGCTCGACGGTGACCTCGAGCGCTGCGACCTGCTCCGCGCGGAGTTGCGCCTCACCCTGTGCGCTCGCAAGCGGCGCCTCCATCTCCACGCGAGCCGCCTGTAGCGCGGAGGCGTGCTCCGCGCGCAGCGCCTGCGTCGCGTCCGCGTGAGCGCGCTCGCGCTCTTGAACCGTGCTCTCGGCGGCGCGCGCAGACGCGAGGAGCGCGTCGATCTCCGCGCGCAAACGCGCATCCGTTTCCGCCCCCGAGACGCGCGCGGCTTGGAGCTGCTCGGCCAGCCCGCGCGACGCGCGCTGCGCTTCCGCGACGGACGACGCGTTGGCGCTCCGCTGATCCTCGAGGCGCTGCTCGAGCTCGCGACGCACGTCGCGGTCGCGCTGCGCAACGAGCGTCGCCGCGTGTGCCGCGGCCTCCGTCTCGCGTCGCCGCTCGATTTCGGTGCGCGCGCGATCGCCCGCGGCGGCCGCGGCGGCGAGCTCGACGGCGCGCGTCTCCGCTTCGATCAAGCTACGCTCGCGCTCGATGACGAGCTCGCGCCGCGCTTCGTCCAGCACCGTCGCAGCGGCCGCGGCGTCCCGCTCGCGCGCCGCGCGCTCGGCTTGGAGCAGACGATCCGACTCGGAGCGCTCGACGAGCATCGCGTCGCGCGCGCTTCGGATCCGCTGAACCTCCACGTCCACCGCACGCAGCGCCCCCGCGTGGTCCGCGCGAAGCATGTCGAGCTGCTCGGTCCACGCGCGATCGCGGTCCACGAGCGCAGCGTCGAGGGTGCGCGCCCGCGTCTCGGCCGCGTCGACCTCGCGGAGGCGGCGCTGCTCTTCGTTGACGCGAACCGCGTGCGCCTGCGCCAACGAGTGTCCGAGCGCCGCGATCTTCGCGACGCTCGCGTCGGCCGCCTTGCGCGCCGTCCCCTCGCGAGCTCGCGCCTCTTCCGCGAGCTGCCGCGACTCAGCCGCGCGTTGACGCTCCGCTTCGAGCTGTCCGCGCATCGAGTCGAGCTCCGCCTTCGCGGCCGCGAGCTCCTCGCGAAGCGTCTGCGCGCGCTCGCCCCACGTCACGCGCTCGCGCTGCACGTCGCGAATGTCTTGTTCACGCGTCTGCTCGGCCCGCGACCGCGCATCTCGCTCTTCGCCGATCCGCGCTTCGAGCTCGGCGCGCACGCGCGCGACCGCGACCTGCGTGTCGGCGCTGCCGCGACGCTCGGTCTCGATCTGCGCGCGAGCTTCGTCGAGCTCGCGCACCAACGCGGCTCCCCGCGCCGCCGCCTCGTTCGCGGCCTCGCGCGCCTCGTGCGTCTGCTCCGCCGCCGTCGCTCCCTCGCGCTCGCGTAGCCGAAGCGCCGACTCCAGCTCGGTGGCGCGCGCGACCCACTCGCCGCGTTCGCGATCACGCAACGCCTCGATCTCGCGCAGAACAGCCGCATGCGCGTCGGTATCCGCTGCTCGCTGCGCGCGCTCTTCGGCGAGCGCCGCTTCGGCCGTCTGCACGTCGGGAGCGACGCGTTCGAATCGACGTCGCGCGTCGTCTGCTCGCCGCGTCGCCTGCTCCTTGTCACGACGCGCTTCGACCAGCGCCGCCTCGAGCTCCGCCTTCTGCGACTGCTGCGCGCGCGCGGATTGCTCCGCCGCGCGCGCAGACTGCTCCATCGATACGACGCGCGCCTTTGCCTCGACGACCTCGTGACGGGCCGCGCCGAGCTCGTCGCGCAACGCGAGCAGCTCGCGGTCCTTCGTCGTGATCGTCTCACGCAACTTGAGCGCTTCGCGCGCGCTCGCGGCGTTCGCAGGGGGCAACGACGGCGAGCGCACCGGGTCGCCGGCATGCGGACGCGCCGCGAGCTCGTTTCGCAGACGCGTCGCCTCGGCGCCCTTCGAGCGCGCGTCCGCCGTCGCCGCTCCGAGCGCCGCGCGCGCATCCGCCAGCTCCTTCATCAACGTCGCGTTCGCTTCGTCTTGCTTCGACAGCCGCGCGCGCAGCGCCGACACCGCATCGAGGTCGACGCTCGCGACCGACAACGCCTCTTCGACGACGGCCGCTGCGCGCACCTTGGTCGACGTCGGACGCGGCGCGCGCGAAGGAACCGGTGGCGGCAAGCGCATCGACGGCGCAGGCGCGTGCCCCACGCCGTTGTTCGCGAGCAGCTCGTCGACGTCGACATCCATCTCGTTCGCGTCCAGCTTCAGCGCCGTCACGTGCCTTCGCATTCGCGCCACGAGATCGCCGAACACGATCGGCTTGCGCATGTACTGCTCGGCGCGCGTCTCGAGCCGCTGATGAAGCGCGACCGTCTCGGGCGACGAGTCCTCCGCGACGAGGAAGATGGGCACCCGCCTCAGGTCGGGATCCTTCTTCAACTTGTTGCAGATTCGAAAGCCATTCACGCCGCGGAGCTCCGCGGCAACGATGACCAGGTCCGGCCGTTCCTTCGGCGCGCGCGCGAGCCCTTCGTTGCCTTCGTCGATGACCGTGACGTGGCAGCCCATCGCCCCGAGGGCCCGCGCGAGCTCCGAGGCAAAGACCGCGTCGTCCTCTAGGAGGAGGATCCTGGCCGACATGGCTCGTTCTCAAACGCTAGCGGTCGCGCGGCTCCAGGTGGGAAGAACATGCATTCTGCTCACACAGAATGCTCTCGATGACCCCCAATCCGCTGTTTGGCGGCCCGTTTCCGTCGCGTTTGCTCGTTCGCGAGGTTGCTTTAGTCCTTCTTGCCGGCGTGATCTCGAATCGACTGCGCGAGCTTCGTGCGCTGCTCGGGCGTCAGCACGGGCGCCGCCGCCTCGCACCACCGCGCCATGTGCGTCGCGCCGAAGCGCGCCATGTGCGTCCCCGCTCGGCGCGATCCCGAGTCGAGCGACTTCGCGTCGAACGTGTCGCTCTTGAACGCGGTCGCGAACGCCTGCATGTGCTCGTGCATGTCGTGATGATCCGGCGGGCCGCCGGGTCCACCGCCAGGGCTCATGCCGGGGCCGTGCGTTCCGCCGCCTCCTCCCTGCGACATCATTTCGTGGAGGTTCGATTTGATCTTCTCTTTCTGATCGTCGGTCAGCCCGAGGTCGCGACCGAATCCCATCGCTGCGCCGCGCGGAGGGCCATGGTGATCAGGGCCGCCGCCGGGACCACCGGAACCGCCCGGTCCCCCCGGACCGCCGCCGTGCTCGTCGCCGCCGTGCGCCTGCGTCCACTTCTCGCTGCGCGCTTGCAACTTGTCGACGAACGCAGCGCGCTGCGGCGGCGTGAGCGCCGCGTGGAGTTGGTTGAGGGCGTCTTGCGACGCCGCATGAATCGCCTCGACGGCACTCACGAGCTTGTCGATCGCAGCGTCGGCCTTCGCGCGATCGACGGCGCCCGCTGCGACTCCTTCAGCGAGGACGCCCGCGAGCTCTTTGCCCGCCGCGTGCGCCGGCTCCATCTTCGCGTGGAGATCGGCGCGAATCGCCTCGACCTTCGCCTTCTGCTCCGGCGTGAGATCGAGCTCCTTGATGCTCATCGCGATCAGCCCGATCATGCCGCCGGCGTGACGGTTGCGGTGCTGATGCGCCTCCGAATCTTCGTTCCCTTGCGGCGGCGGCGTGCTGCTCGTCGTCGTCGGCGCCGGCGTCGTGCTGCCGCAACCGGTGATCGTCAACACACTACCGAACGCGAGCGGCGCGAGCGCCGCGAGTACCCAACGATTGCTTCGCATGATGTCTTCCTCCCGTCGACGTCGCGACGTGTGGCCGCGACGGAGCGAGCGGAGCGTACTCACATCATCGCGCGCGGATCGTCACATTCCGTCGAGCGATCGACGCGGCGTGCGTCACCCGAACGGAACTGCCGTTACCCGAGTCGCTCGAGCACCGCGACGACGTTCGCAGGACTCTGCAAACACAGCGCGCGCAGGCGCTCGGCGTCGAAGAACGCCACCGTCGTCCCCGCACGCGCGACCGCCTCCAGGCCGCTCGCGATTTGGTGGATCGAATCGCGCACGCCGTAGAAGCCGTCGGCGCCGACGCTCGCGGCGGGGACTTCTTTGCCAGGCTCGAAGAGCGCGATCTCACCGCGCGCGACGAGGAGCGCGACCGTCGGCACCGCGTTCGCCGGCAACAAGATCGTGTCGGTATCGAACGTCTCGAGTCGCTGGATGCAGCAGAGCATCTCGTCGCGCACTTGCACGTCGAGCTGTCCCATCGTCTCGTGCATCGAGAAGAACGAGTCGATGCGATGGAGCTGCTTGGTCGCGGCGATTCGTTCGGCAAAGTCGGGGAACTTGTCCATCGCGCGTCGCATGACCGCCTGGTGGATGCGCCAGACTTCGGAGACGCGCTCGGCGCGGAGCGTCGCGGTGCAGCGCGCGTCCTCGACGAGCACGCTCGACTCGCCGAGGAGCCAACCGGGGAAGCACGACCGCACGAGCCACTGCCCGCCCGACGGCTTCTCGAGCCACACGCCGAGGAGGCCGCTCTTCACGACGTACACGTTCTTCGACGGCTCGCCTTCGGTGACGAGGTTCTCTCCGGGCGCGAGCGTCTGCAGGACGACGCTCGGCTCGACCCAATCGCGGAGCTCGTCCGGCAAGCCGACGAAGCTGCGGCACTCGAAGAGACTGGTCGCGGGCTTCAAGCGCGCGCGGCTCTCTTCGAGGAGCACGTGGATCGGCGAGCCTGCGAACGCGTCGCGACCGAGGAGCTCGAGCGCGACCGCGGCGCACTTCTCGAGCGACGGCATGTCGAAGCGATCGCCGAGCTCGCGCGCCGCGGCCTCGAGGTAACCCTTCGCGAGCGCAGGCTCGTTCAGCTTCATCTCGAGCTCGGCCATCGCAAGGAGCGTCGTGCCGCGCTTCTCGTGATCCGTGAGCAAGCGCGGGAGCAGATCGCGCGCCTCGCGCAGCGACGCCGGATCGCCGCGCTTCATCGCGCTTTCGACGCGGACCTCGACCGGATCGTCGCCCATCTCGAGGTTGTCGAGGCCGTCGCCGATCGTGTCGGCTTCCGCGCCGAAGCCGCCGAGATCGCCCATGTCGTCGGTCGTCGGCGGTGGGATGATCGAGACCGTTTGCGCGCGTTTGATCGCGGCGACGACGGCGTTCGCGTCGATCACCGGCGTCATCGCGCCCCCTTCGTCGACGCTGACGTCCGCGACGTGGAACTCGCCCGAGCTCGACGTGAGGACGACGGTCACCGTCCAACCTTCGCCGACGACGCGGCGAATTTTCCGGACGTCACGCACCTCGAGCAGTCGGCCGAACTCGCGGACGAGGTGGTTCGAAACGGTCTCCCAAACCTGCTCGCGCGTCACCGCGGCGAGGCTACCAGATGTCGCGGCGCCCGGTCGGCTCGGGCAGAACGCGCGACACGCTCGCGCGCGTGACGAGCTCGCCGATCGGGACGACCTTGGCCCGAAGATCGACCGGCGCGACGCCCACGCACGCCGACGGAACGCGCCGGAGCCCGCGCACCTTCACCGGCTCGGCGAGCTCGTCGGCGCGCACCACGTAGATCTGATCCCAGAGATCGAACGTGACCATGCACGCGACATCGGCGACCGTGCGCGACGCGCGCGTCTCGGCGTCGACGACCGCGACGCGAAGCTGGACGCGGTACGCCAGGCCGTTGCCGAGATCGCGCGCGTACGCGTCGAGCGCGCGCGGATCGATGCGGTCGGCCGCGTTGTGCACGGCGTCTTGCGGAGGAGGTAGGCGCACGTTTCCGTTGCCCCCGCCGCAGCTGCACGCAGACACGCACGCCGCGAGGATCATCGCGCGAAATCCGCTCGAGAGTCGCACGCACAGTACGTCGCGGCGCGAGGCGCGAACATTCAACGGCGTGGTACGCTTCTCGGCATGGGTCGAACCGCTCCGATCCTCGCCGCGTTTCTCCTCGTCGGATGCGGCTCCTCCGACGACTCCTCGGGCGCCAACGGCACGCCCGAAGGCGGCCTCTCGGACGGCGGCGGATCGATCGACGGCGCATCGAGCGACGGCGCATCGCTCGACGGGACGTCTCCGGGCGACGGCGGCTCCACCGACGGAACGATCGCCGACGGCGCACTCGCTCCGGAGTGGCTCGTCGTTCGCGCGAACAAGATCGTTCACGCCGACGGGACGCCGTTCCGTGGACGCGGCGTCAACTTTCACGACGAGCGATCGTGCGAAGCGTGCTCGTTCGCGCCCGCGGATCCGATGGGCATCAATCGCTGGGCCGACGAGCTCATCGACAACTGGAAGGCGACGTTCATCCGCTTCCTCTTGTCGTCCAAGCTCGCGCCGTTCAACGCGGGCGAGCAGCAGTGGAAGAGCATCGTCGACGATCCGGCGTACTTCGCCGACGTGCAGACGAACGTGAATCACATGACCGGCAAGGGCGCGTACGTGCTCGTGACGCTCTTCGCCGATCCGACGATGAAGCCGGAGACCGCCGACTTCGACAGCGAGTGGCCCGGATCGAACGGCGACACCAACCTCCGCTACACGATGCTCGCGCAAGCGTTCAAGACGAACCCGCGCGTCCTCTTCGGTCTCACGAACGAGCCGCACGGCGCCGCGTCGCACGATCCGGAGCTCGCGATGCGGTACCAGTCGGCGATCGATGCGATCCGAAAAGTCGAGAACACGGCGGGCACGCCGCATCACATCATCGTCGTTCAAGCGCCCGAAGGGTACGCGCGCGACCTCACCTACTTCGTCGCGCATCCGCTGCCGGGCGACAACATTGCGTACGAGGTGCATCCATACAATCCGCAGACCGATTTCAATGCGCTCCTCGTCGTGCCGCACATGACGTTGCCGATCATCATCGGCGAGTACGCTCCCACTGGGACGATGACGACCGCGGACGTCACGGCGCTCTGGACGCTCGCGCAGGCGCAGGGCATTCCGCACATCGGTTGGAACTTTCACATGCGCTGCCCGCCGAACATGCTGCAGAACACGGCGTCGGACGGATGCGGGCTGTCGTCGACGACGAACTACGCGTTCCCGCGTACGCCGTGGGGCGACCAGATGTACGCGTACCTCCGCACGGCGTGGTGACTGGCGTGATGCGCGCGGCCCGCGTGAAGCTCACGTGCATCGCGTGCCTCGCGACGATTTCGCTCGCGTGCGCGGGCGCGCCGTTTCCGCGCGAGACGCGCGCCAACAACACACGCACCGACGATCCGTGGCTCGTCGGCGACACGTGTCCGCCGCAGCCGCTCGACGACACGGGCGTCGGCGTCGAAGAGATCGAGGCAGGGAGCGGCGCCGCCGTCGGCAAAGGAGAGACGGTTCGCGTTCACTTCCTCGCGACGACGCACGACGGCTCGAAGCTCCACGACACGCACGACGGTGGGCCGCCACTCGAGATCGTCATCGGAAGCACGAAGACGATCTGCGGCTTCGAGAAAGGGCTCATCGGAATGCGCCCGGGCGGACAGCGCCGCGTGAAGGTCCCGTGGCGCCTCGCGTTCGGCGAGAGTGGGCGATCGCCGGACGTTCAACCGAAGACCGATTTGGTGTTCGTGATCGATCTCTTCTTGCCCGCCGATCCCGTCTTGCAAAATGGGACGGGGCCTCCGCGTCCGACCGCGCCGGGGCGACGGCGTTAGCGCGAGATCGTCAGGGACACTTCATCGTCCCGCGGAGCTTCTGCGCTCGCGCGTCGTAGACGAGCCCCGATTCCACCGAAGCGTTCGCGCCGCCGCGGTCGTCGATGCCGACGCACACGATGTCTTGATCGAACGGGGATTCGCCGATGGAGAGATCGAAGTCGAGCGGCCCGGCGGCGCCGTCGAGATCGATCGCGCCGCCGCCGCGGAGCGTGTTGAACGCGTCGAAGATGCCGGCGATGCCGACGTCGACGGATTTGGTGGGCTTCGTCGGGTCGGTCGACGGTACGAGACGCGCCATCGCGCGCGAGAGCGCCGGACCGGTGACCGCACCGTCGCCGAGCGCGTACACCGCGTACGCGAGAAGATAGAACGCGTCGTAGGCGGAGCTCGGTGAGGAGTCGCGCGTGACCTTGTCGTCGAACGCCTCGTTGTAGTGGAGCACGAAGCGCGCGTTGGCTTGCGTCGACGTCGACGTCGTCACACCGAAGAAGCGGCGACGGCGGTCGCGATCTCTGCCGATGAACGGAAAGAGATCGACATGCATCGCGGCGAGCTCGACCCAGCGTGGGCGATGGCGTGCGTCGCGTGGCCAAAGGTCTTCGACCTTTCGCACGAGGGTCGCGTCTCCGGCGGTGGACACGATCACGTGCGGCGCGAAGCCGAGGAGCGCGTCGGCGGCCGCCGCGAGATCGGCGGCGCCGTGATCGGGTGCCGCGGCGTCCCATACGAGCTCGCGGTAGCTCGCGCCATTGTCGAGCGCCGACTTGCCGTTGAAGCGCAGCGTGTCGAAGAGCGCCTCCGCGAGCGGCGACAGATCGCGATCCTTCGTGCGGACCACGGCGATCTTCATCGGATGGCTCGCGTCGAGGAGCGGCGCAGGGCCTCGGCGCAGATCGCGCTCGATGACCTCCGGAACGAACGCGCCGACCGCGCCCGTCGCTTGCACCGCGCCGTACGTGGTGCGCCACACGAGACGCGGCTGCCCATCGCGATGCGGGATCGTCGTGAGCAGCGGACTGGTCGAGAGCGAGGCGACGGCGAGGACGTCGTGTCCGAAGAGGTCCCCGGAAAGATCGATGAGCTCCTGTCCGGATCGAAAGCCGAGGATCGCGGGGACGCGCACGGTGTCGACGAGGTGGCGCGCGGAGCCCGCGGCGTCCGCGACGTCGTCGCACGCGACGATTCCAATGCGACGCGCTCTGCCGAGCGTCCCCTGCGCCCCCTTCGATCCGATCGTCGCGTCGAAATCTCGTCGCGCGAGATCGCTCGCCTGCGCGTTCTGTCGCCCGCGGAGTCGTTTCTCTTCTTCGCCGCTCAGCGGGAGCATCGCTCCGAGCCACACGGTGTCGTCGCTATCGAGCGCCGCTGGATCCGCGTGAACCGTGCACGCCGGCGTCGCGAGCGAAACGCAGCGTCCTTCCGGCCGTTGGCAGATGCTCGGACCATCGTGTGCGCGCGAGCACTCGACATTCGTTCGGCACTGGGCGCGCGCGCTCGGAGCGATCGCCACCGCGCTCGACGCGGGGGATGATGGCGCGCGCGCTCGCAACGCGAACGCCGCGCCGAGCACGCCGACGAGCGCGACCGCAACCAACGCAAGCGGCGTTGCACGAAGAGAACGCTTCGCATGCGTCGCAGGCTTCTCGGCGATCGGCGCGATCGGCGCCAGCGCCGCGCTCACGTCGCGCATCGTCGGAAAGCGAGCGGCAGGCGACTTCGCGAGCGTGCGCGCGATGACGTCCGCGATCCCCGGCGCGAGACCGAGCGCCTGTTCGTCGAGCCGTGCCGGCACCTTCGCGAGAATCGCGGCGACGAGTCGCACCGCAGCGACGTCCTCTCCCCACGGCAGCTCTCCCGCGAGGAGCTCGTACGCGACGACGCCCCACGCGAACTGATCGGTGCGTCCGTCGAGCGGCTCGTTGGCCATCTGCTCGGGCGCCATGTAGAGCGGCGTCCCCGCCGTTGGAGCATTCGACGTGATCGTCGAGAGCACCTGCGCCGCGGACTTCGACAGTGCATGCACCGGCACGTGCGCGCGTCTCGCGATTCCGAAGTCGAGCACTTTGGCGCGCCCGTCGTCGCGGATCATCACGTTCTCCGGCTTCACGTCGCGATGCACGAGACCGAGCGCGTGCACGGCGCCGAGGGCGTCGGCGACCTCGACGAGCCACGCAATGCGCTGCGCGACGTCGACGCTCGGGTCACCGACGTACGCGCGAAGCGCCTTGCCGCGCACGAGCTCCATCGCGAGGTACGCGGTGGGTGACGTCGCGCCCGGCAGCGTCACCTCGCCGACTTCGTAGATCGTGATGATGTTCGGGTGCGCGAGCGCAGCGACCATTCGCGCTTCGCGCAGCACGCGGGCAGCGCCTTCACCCTCGACCTCGACGTCGTCATCGATGCGCAGGATCTTCAGCGCGACGTCACGCTCGAGCCGCTCGTCTCGCGCGTGATAGACCGCGCCCATTCCGCCTTCGCCGAGCGCGGCGAGAATGGTGTAGCGGTCGACGACGTCGCCGGGGGCGAGCACGCGCGGAGTCTAGCTCCACCCGACGGAGCCCGACGACTCGCTCTCAAAGGCGCCGGGGTCCTCGCCCGTATCCGCGGCGCCTGATTCTACGGCGCCAACGGTCAGCGTGATGGAGCCGCGCGCCGCGCGTGATTTCCCGGACAGAACGCGTCTTGTCACGATCCATTGCTGGGCCTGTCACGCGGTCACGACGTGGCTGCGCGGAGGGGTGCGTGCGCGTAGGCGGTGGTCGACTAAGCTCCAGCCTCGTGACCCTCACGATCGGAGACCTCTTCGACGACCGGTATGTCCTCGAAGCGCTCGTCGGCGAGGGGGGCATGGGGAGCGTGTATCGCGCGTACGATCGAAAGCTCGATCGCGCGGTCGCGCTGAAGGTGCTCGGCGCAGGCGCCGAAGAAGGCTCGCAAGGAGCGGCGCGGCTCGTGCGCGAGGCGCGCGCGGCAGCGGCGCTCAACCATGCGAACGCCGTCGCCGTCTTCGATGTCGGCGAGCACGACGGGCGCGCGTTCATCGCGATGGAGCTCATCGCGGGTCACTCGCTGCGTCGCTACGTCGGCGACGCGACCGTCCCGATGACCGACCGCGTGCGATGGCTCGGTGACGTCGCGCGCGCGCTCGCCGCCGCACACGCGTGCGGCCTCGTGCACCGCGACATCAAGCCCGAGAACGTGATGGTGCGCGACGACGGCGTCGTCAAAGTGCTCGACTTCGGGATCGCGCGACGAGTCTCGCCGCGGCTCGGCGAGCTGATCACGGAGGACGGCAAGATCATCGGCACACCGCTGTACATGGCGCCCGAGCAGCTCCGAGCCGACACGCTCGACACGCGCGTCGATCAGTTCTCGTGGGGCGTCGTCGCGTACGAGCTGCTCACCGGCCGTCGCCCGTGGGCGGAGGGGGCCGCGTCGTTCCGCGCGATCGCGCACATGCTCACGCAACCGGTCGAGCGACCGTCGTCGCTCGCGGCGGACGTGCCCGCGCACCTCGACGAGATCGTGATGCGCGCACTCGGGAAAGAGCCGGGCGATCGCTTTCCGTCGATGGACGCGCTGGTGCTTGCGTTCGACGAGCGATCCGATGTCGCGATGGCGAGCCGGCCGGCACCGAGCCCGATTTCCGTGTCGCCGCGCGCGCAGACGCTGGCGGAGATGCCGACCGAGCGTGCATCGAGCACGACGCTGCGTCAGGCGGAGCCGCGCGCGCGTCGACGTGGCGCGTTGGCGGTCGTGGTCGGTGTCGCGATCGTCGCGGCCGGCGCGCTCGCGTGGAAGCTCGGGCACGTGCCGGTGCGGACCGCAGAGCCGGCGCTCGCGCCTGTCGAATCGAGCGCGTCGTCGGTCGCGGCCGCGCCGCAAGAGACGCCGCCACTCGCGCCGCGTCGCTCGCTCGCCATCGTCGGCGTGCGCGATCTGCGCGCGAAGGGTGATGGCGCTTGGCGCGCGACGGCGTTCGCCGAGCTCCTCGCCGCGGAGCTCGCGGCGGGCGGTCACGTCCGCGTGGTGCCGACGGAGCGCGTGACTCGCGCGCGCTTGGAGCTCGGCGTGGCATCGGGCGCCGCGCTGTCCGTCGAGGACGCATCGAAGTTGCGTGAGGGCCTCGAAACGGATCTGTTCGTCAGCGGATCGATGCTCGAGAGCGAAGCAGCAGCGGGACGCACGCTGCAAGTTCAGCTCGTGATCGTCGAAGCGCGCACGGGAGCAACGATCGCGACCTCCGTCGACAACGGCGCGGAGGCGGACCTCTTCGCGATCGCCGCGCGGCTCGCGCGTAAGGTGCGCGCGGCCATCGCGGTCGTCGATCCCACGGACGAGCAGAGGTCATCGGTCGCCGCCGCGCTCCCATCGAACGTCGCTGCGGCCCGCGACTACGCACGCGCGGTCGACGCGCAGCATCTCTTCCACGACAAGGACGCGCTCGGATTCCTCGCCAACGTCACGCGTCTCGAGCCGGGCTTCGCGCTCGGGCACGCGCGAACCGCGCAGTCGCTCACCGCCATCGGCAACGACGCCGCAGCGCGGGTGGAAGCGAAGCGCGCGCTCGACCTGTCGGCGGCACTCTCGCGCGAAGAGCGACTGTGGGTCGAGGGGCTCTACCACGCGACGAACACCGACTGGACGGAGGCGGCGCGCGTCTACCAGGCGCTCGCGAAGTTCTTCCCCGACAACGTCGACTACGGCGTGACGGGCGTGAAGATGCTCTCGTACGCCGCGCGACCCAAGGACGCGCGCGACGCGCTCGCGACCCTCCGCAAGCTCCCTCCGCCGCTCTCCGAGGATCCGCGCATCGACTACGAGGAGGCGCGCATCGCGCACATGACGTCGGACTACGCCGGCGCACTCGCCGCCGCGCTGAGGTGCAAGCAGCGCGCGTCGGAGCACAAGAGCCGGCTCCTCGCCGCGCAGGCGAGCTACATCGAAGGGGCTGCGCTCCTCCAGCTCGGCCGCGGCGACGAAGCGCTGCGTGTGCTGCAAGACGCGCGTGCGGTCGCGCGGAGCCTCGGCGATCTTCGCACCGCAAATTTTCTCCAATCGACGATCGCGAACGCTTACCTCGCCCGCGGCGATCTCGTGCGCGCGCGCCTCGCGGTAGAGGAGTCCCGCGCGGAGCTCCTCGCGATCGGAAATACCTATCTCGCGATGTCGGCGCTCGAGCAGCTCGGCCAGCTCGACGTGGAGCAGGGCAACGTGCCCGAGGGGCGGCGCAAGCGCGAGGAGGCGACCGCGTACTTCCGTTCGACGCAGCAGCTTCACGCGCTCGGCGGCTCGCTCCCTCCGCTCGCGATGCTCGTGGCGCGTCAGGGCGATTCGAAGCGCGCGCGCGATCTCGCGCAGGAGGCGCTCGCGATCGTTCGGGCCAGCGGGCGAAAGGCCGTCGAGGTGAGCGCGGAGATCGCGCTCGGTTACGCGGCGCGAGTCGACGGCGATCTCGCGGCGGCGCGCGTACACGACGATCGAGCGCTCGAGATCGCGCGCGCCGCCTCGCAGCGAGGGAGCATCGCGAAGGCGCTGCACGCGATCGGCGAGCGTGCGCGGCTCGAGCGAGATCTGCCAGCGGCGCGGCGCGCGCTAGAAGAGGCGATCGACGTGCGCGACGCAGCGAACGAGCGGCTCGCAGCGGCCGCGTCGCGCGTCGCGCTCGCGCTCGTCGCGATCGACGAAGGCCGCGCGGCGGACGCGGAGCAGCTCGCGCGCGCCGCGATCTCCGTCTTCGAGGCCGCGGGCGCGGTGCCGAGCCGCGCGCTCGCCCTCGGCGCGCTCGCGCGTGCGCTCGCGGCGCAAGGACGCACGGCGGATGCGAACGCAGCGCTCGCGACGGCCGCTCCGCTCGCGTTGAACGACACCGCGACGCGACTCGAGCTGCACCTGGCCGGCGCGCACGCGCGGTTGCTCGTGAACGATACGTCCGCCAAGGGCGAGCTCGGCGCCGTCGCGCGTGACGCGGCGAGGATGCATCGCGAGGACGTCGCGCGAGAAGCGCTGGCGCTCGGCGGCCGCGGTTAGCGCGGGACCGCGGCGCGGATCGCCGCGGCGATCTCGTCCTCGTGTGCCGCGAGCTCTTGATCGATCTTCGAGCAGCTCGCGTAGTCGATGACCTTGACGTGCGGCTCGGGCGGATCGCGAAACGGAACGGTGAGCGCGTCGGCCTTGATGGCGCCGGCCCACTGCACGATCCGTTGCGGAGACGGGCCGCCGCCGCTGACGAGCGCGACGACCGCGCACGCGCCGCCGCTCTTGCGGACGATCGCGCCGAGCGTCGCGGCGACGCAGCCTTTGGGTTTCGGGCACGCGCGTTCGGGATCGGGACGCACTTCGATCGTCGCGCCGGGGACGGCCTTTGCGGCGATGTCGCGCAGCTTGCGTTGAACGCGTCCCGCGAGGTCCGCGCCGTCTGCGCCTTCGGCTCCGCGCGCGAGACGCGGCCACATGATGAGGATGCCTCCGGATGCGCCGACGGACCGCGAGATCTCCGCTCCGTCCTCGTTCACCGGCGTGGTTCCCCCCGGATCCGGCGGCGGATGCGGATCGCCGGCCATGTCGGTCGCGAGCTCCGACGACGTCGGCGGCGGACGCGCGCGCGACGCATCCGGCGAGCACGCAGCGGCGAGAGCGAGAGACAGTGCGAACGCGAGCGAGCGACGAAGCGACATCGGGCGAGCGTACAACGTCACCGCTCGAAGAGGAGCACGGGCGTCCCTTTGTAGCTCGCGTTCGTCCACTGTTTGTATCCGCACTTCTCGGCGACGCGGATCGACGCGACGTTGCCCGAATCGATCATGCACACGGTGCGTGAAAACCGCGTGTCGATCCACGTCAGCGCCGCGCGAACGGCCTCGGTCGCGTACCCGCTCCCGTGCGCGCGCGGAGACAGAACCCATCCGCCCTCCGGCGCGCCCTCGAACGCCGGCACGATCTCGCGCTTGTACTCCGCGAATCCAACCTCGCCGACGAACTTCCCCGACGCCTTCTCGCGCACGATCCAATAGCCGAAGCCGAGCGCCTTCCAGTGTCCGATGTAACGGAGGAGGCGCGTCCAATTCTCTTCCTGCATGAACGGTCGGCCGCCGATGTGGCGCGTGACCTCCGGATCGCTCCACATCGCGGCGCACTCGTCGAAGTCCTCGCGGCGATGCGCAGAGAGCGTGAGGCGTTCGGTGTCGATGGTCGGAGCTTCGTCGTTCATGAGGATGCGAAGGTGCCCGAGCCAGGTGCTAGGGCGAGTGACAGCTTAGCGGATCGCAGATGAGGCAGCAGCTGCGCGCGGGCTGCGATACGATCGGGTGATCTCGCGATGCTCCCCGAACCGGCACATGCTGCGCTCGCGACGTTGACGACGCTTCTGGCCGCGCAGCCGGAGCTCGAAGGTGCGCTGCGCGCGCGATGGCGATCGGGCGGTCGCGCGGGGGCGGCGCGGCTCGCGGAGCTTCCGGCGGAAGTTCGCGCCGCGGCGGACGTCCTCGGCGGCGCGCTCCCGGCGCTCACGCAGTCGGATGTCGACGTGGCGGCGCTCGACGCGCTCTTCGCGGATCCGGGCGGCGAGATTCTCTTCTCGTGGTGCTCCGCGAGCACGTGGCGGCGCGACACGCGAATGGCGCGCCTCCTCGCACGCGCGGTCACGCACGTCGACTTTCGCGGACGCGTCGCCGCCGTCGCGCGCGATCGTGTCGTCGAAGGTCCGCTGCACGACGCGCTTGCGTGCGCGCCTCTCCTCGGTGACGGCACGCAGCTCGCGCTCCCGGAGAACGCGGAAGCGCGCGCGCGGCTCGAGATCTTGATCTGGGAAGCAGGCGCGAGCGCGGTCGAAGTCCCGGATCTCGGACGATGGATCTGGGGATCGAGCGAGACGTTCGACGCGATGGTGAAGACGCCGGCGCACGGCGCGCTCCGCGGTCGCGTCCTCGCCGCGCGTTGCCTCGAGGTGAGCGCGCGCGGGATGCCGCACACGACCGATCCGGAGCTCGTCGGCCGCACGCTGCAACTTCTGCAGCCGCTTCTGCTCCATCCCGAGCCGCTCGTATGGGTTCACGCCGCGCGCGCGCTCGGTCGCCTGACGGGCGCGCTCGAGCAGCTCGAAGGGACGCTCCTCGACTGGGTCCTCGGCGAGTCGCGCCTCCTGCGGCAACGCGCGATCACCGCGTTCGCGTCGCTCGCCGCGGACAGGCTCGCGCTCCTCGCGGGTCAGCTCGTTCAGATCATCGTCGCGCCGGACGAAGAGGGCTGGGTGCTCGGCGCCGTCGCCGCGGCGACTCCGTACCTCTTCTTCGAACGACGAGATCTCTGGGACCGTCTCGCGAAGCGCATTCTCGCCGGAGACGGCGGCGCGATCTCGGCGCGCGCGCTCGCGCGTGGGCTCGCGACGTTGTGGCGTCGCGGATCGCACCAAGCGGAGATCGAAGCGCCGATCCGCGCGCTCCGCGAAATGGCGCGGTCTGCGCGCGCGGCTTCGCTCGACGAGTCGCGTCGATGGATCGAAGTGATCGCGGTGACCGACGTCGTCGACGGCGCCGAGCGCGATCCGCTCGATCTCGAGCTCGGCCTCGAGAACTTGATGCGCATCGCCGCGCAGTACGACGACGAAGAGGCCGACGCGCGCGCCGAGCGCTTCGCCGCGTCGCTCGCGCGGACGTTCGACGTCGCGCGTCGGATCGCGCTCGGTACCGGACGCGTCCGCCAACGCGCCGCCGCGATCAACGCGCTCGAGGGGAGCGCGCGCGCGTTCGCGCTTCGCTTGTGGGGACCGCTGCTGGCGACGCGACCGGCTGCGGACCCGGTCGAAGAGCCGAACCTCGAAGAGACATGGAAGACGATCGCGCGCGCGCCCGCGGAGATCCTCGACCTCGTGAAAGAGCGACGCCAGAGCGAGCTCGGCGCCGACGTCAACGCCGACCTGCCGCTCGAAGTCCTCGCGATTCGTCTCGGCGGATACGCCCTCGATGCGTGCGGCGAAGACTCGGATCTCGGTCCAGGGCGCGGCCCGACGGCGCACGCCACCTGCCTCTGGCTTCGCAAGATCCACGGGCTCGCCGACGGATCGCGCGATCTTCCGGGACCGCTGAAGAGCGCGCTGAGCACGCTCTTCTGGCGACTCGTCGACACGACGCGCGGCACGGCGCTCGGCGAGGTCGACGACGTGCAATGGCTCGGCCCGTTCGCCGCGTGGTGGGCGCTCGTGATCGATCGCCCCGCGATGCTGCTTCAGCTCGCGACGGCGCTACCGATGATGGCCGAGGGGGCGCTCGCGCAATGCGTGGAGCGCGCCGAGGCGATGCGCACCGCGGTCTCGTCCGGCGTCGCGGACGGTGATTGGGGGACGTCGGCGTCCGAGGCGCTCACGTCGCTCCATGCGGGCGACACCGAGCTCGCGCGCGCGCTGTCGGGTCTGGCGCACGCGCTCGGCGAGTTCGGAGGGGCCGCAGGACCGAAGCCGAACCTCGAAGCGATGTGCCTCGAGCTCGTGCTCGCGGGCGACAGGTTGCACGGCGCGCTGGCGGATCCGGTGAAGGCGCTGCACCCGGCGACTGACGCGAGCGCCGAGGACTCGCTCTCGCGCGCCGACACCGAGAACGCGCCGCGCGTCGCTGCGCTCGTCGCACGTGCGATCCGCGCGCGTGAGCTGTCGATGCTCGACGTGTGGTTCGCGTCGCTCGGACCGGTGACCTCCGCGCTGCTCGAAGACGCGGTGAAGGGCGCGATTCGCCGCACGCCCCCGCCTCCGCCACAGCCGAAGAAGCAAGAGCCGAAGCTCATCGAAGGATACGAGCTCGTGAAGCCGCTCGGCGAAGGCGGCATCGGATCGGTCTGGCTCGTGCGCAAGCCGGGCGCCGATCGCCTCTTCGTCCTCAAGATCCCGAAGGCCGAGGCTCTGTCGAACGCGACCGACGTCGAGCGCGAAGGGATCCTCGCGTCGTTCGTCGAAGAGGCGCGCGTGCTCGCGAGCCTCTACCACCCGAACGTCGCGAACATCATCGATCGCGGCGTCGCGAACGCGGTGCCCTTCCTCGTGCTCGAATATTTGATCGGCGCGGACTTGAAGGAGTACGCGACGGCGCGGCCGATGACGCTCTTCGAGCTGCGTCAGGTGGTGACCGACTCGTGCGCGGGGCTCGCGGCGCTTCACAGCGCGGGGCTCGTTCATCGCGACATCAAGCCGGCGAACCTGTGGCTGCGCCTTCCCTTGCCCGGCGGCATGAAGTTCGATCCAGCGAAGCACCGCGATCCGGCGACGACGCCGCCGCTCGCGACGGTCGTCATCGATTTCGGAATGGTGCGCGCGGTTCGCGTCGCGCCGGAGGCGGGCGGGCGTTTCGTCGCGGGCACGGCCGGGTACATCGCGCCGGAGCAGGTCCTCGATCCAGTGCATCTCGATCCGCGCTCCGACGTCTACGCGCTCGCCGCGACGATCGTGAACGTCACGACGGGGCGCGCGTTCTTCGACGAGATCGAGAATCCGCGCGATCGAATCATCGCGCACATGCGACGCGATCCATTCGAGGATCCGGCGAAGCTGCGTGTGTACCCGGCCGCGATCGCCAAGCTGCTTCGTGCGGCGACGGCGATGGATCCGACGTACCGACCGTCACCGATCGAGTTCGGAAGAGACTTCGCGGCGGCGCTGTAGCTCAACGGCTCAGCGCCCGGCGTGCGCCACGATCTGCGCGGCGCGCCGGTCGAACCATTCGTGCGCGCCGACGAGGACGACGCTGCCGCCGCTCGCGGCGAGGCCGAGTCCGAGATTGAGCTCACCGAGCTCGAGGAGCATCACGCCGTCACCGCGCCCCGCTTGCGTCTCGTACTCCATGCGCACCGCCGAGCCTTGGCCGCGAGCGAAGAACGAGCGAACTTCGAACGATTGGGGCGCGGCGCGGAGCTCCGCCGTCGCGTCGACGCCGGTCATCTTGAAGACGCGCGTGATCCACTCCGGTAGAACGGTCTCGCCGGCCACGAGGACCGACGCGGGCTCGGCGTCGCGCGCACGGCCGTGCACCACGGTCCGCATGTGAAAGCCCCCCTTCCACCACATCGCCGCCTCCGGGAGATCGACGCGGGCCCACCAACCATGCGGGCCACCGTGCGCTTCGCCGTTGTCGATCGCGACGTTGCTGCCGGAGAAATCGAGCGAGTCGCCGTTCAGTCCGCTCTTCGCGTTCACGGAGACGCGCACGTCGCTGGTGACGGTCTTCGAGCCCGCGCGAACGGTGACGCCGTGCGCTGCGATCGTGCACGTTCCGGCCGCCGAACGCGCGCCGAGATCGACGTCCGCTTGGAGGCGCGCGGTCGCGCGGCCCCCGTCGAGCGACATGTCGTGGGGCATCGGAACGAAGTGCGCGAGCGCGGTGAGCTGCGCGACGTCGACGCGCGGGATCGACGCGACGATCCTTCCGCGCGGCGCCTTGTCGGAGAACGAGAGGTGCGGGGCGGCGGCCGACACCGTAGGAATCGCGAAGAGCGCGCGCGCCTTGCCGCCGACCTGCGTGCTCGCGCTCACGTTGGTCAAGACCAGATCCGCATCGTGGACGTCGAGATCGTTCGCGCCCCACGCCCAGCGCGCATGCGCGACGCGCGCGCGAAGATCGAGCGCGACCGTGATGCCTTTGATCTGCGCGCCGACGCGTTCGCCGAAGGCAGTCGCCGATCCGCTGAGAACACGCGCCGGGAGCTCGAGCTTCGCCTTCCCGCCGACGTGCGCTCGTCCGAACACGCTCGACACGGGACTCGTTCGAGGCAGGAGCGCGCCGACGCTGCGGAGATCCGAAACGTCCGCGCGCGGGAGATCGAACGCGATCTCGACCTTCGGCGGCGCGCTCTCGCCGAAGGTGGCCCGCGTCGCGTCGATCCTGATTCGCGGCGCGTGAACAGAGACGCCATGGATGGACGCCGTGGTGTCGGCGAGCGCCGTCCAACTTCCGGAGAGATCGAACCGCTTGCCCTCGACCGCCGCGTCCGCGACGACGATCGCGCCCTCGACGTTGCCGGTGAACCGATCGCCCGCGAACTCAACCGCGAGCCCGTCGATCGCGAAGCGAGCGTCTCCGTGAGCGGTTTTGCGCGCGAGCGATCCCTCGAGGTGCGCGTCCACGCGTGCGCGCCCGGACGGAATTTGGATCGCGTGCGCCGCGGGGATCATGGCCTTCCATGGCTCGATCGCCTCCGGCTCGACATCGTTGGCATCGGCGACGATGTCGGCGTCGGCGAATGGGTACGGATGCGCGAACGCGAGCGACGCGTCGGATGCGCTCGTGAGGATCGTCGTGAGCGACGCGGCGTGCGCGCGCGCGCCGGTCGCAGCCGAGGTGTGGAGATCGGTCGCGCGCACGGTGAACACGCCGGCTCGCCCCTTCTCGGCGCTCGGGCTCGCGTCGACGGCGAGGTCGACGGCGACCGCCGTGTCGAACGTCATCGGCCCGACAACGAATTCGGTCGCGGGGCTCTCGTTTCGGATGCGTGTCCCCGGAGCGATGACGCCGTGGTCGACGAGGAGATGAACGTCGACCGGTCCCCCGCCGTGCACGAAGCGCACGTCGTCGAGATGAAAGACGTCGCCGAAGCCGCGCGACAACGAGAGAAACCCTTTCATGTCGGCGTGCCCCGACAGATGGTCGAGCGTTTCGACGCCGCTCGGCACGCGGATGTCGAACGGATGAATCGTCGCGACGAACGAGCCATGCATGCCGAGCGCGACGAGATCGGAACCGTGCGTCAGATCGAGCGAGCGCACGTCGACGGTCGCCGGTCCGATGTCGAGCCACCGTTGCGGACGAAAGTACCAGCGACCGCGGACGCGCGAGTCGCCGACCCCTCGCTCCTCGTGGATCCAAATCTCGCGGACGTGGTCGATGTCGACGTCGTCGAGCTGCACCGTCCACAGGTGATACTGCGCGTCCGTCATCGGCGCAGGCTCCGGGCCGAAATCGCGAAGCGGCGGATCGTCGAAGCCTTCGATCGGAGGAAGCGTCGAGACGACGTCCGACTTCTCGAACAAGCGGAGACGAACGCGGAGCTCGGCCCCCTCGGCGCGCACCCATGTCGCGTGGAAGCGCTTGCGCGGGAGCTCCGTGAGCGAGACGCCGAAGTCGCCGCGATCGACGACGAGACGCCACTCGGCGCTCGAAGATCGACCGCGAATCGACAGCTTCTCGACGTGCACGCGCCCTGGGATGATCGTGTACGCGCTCTCGTAGTTGACGAGGAACGAGTACGGCTTCGCGTTCAAGAAAGAGCGCCCGAGGCTCGTTCGAAGAAACACGTTCGCCGCGATCCAATAGAGCGCGAGCGCGCCGGCGAGCACGATCGCCGCGCGGAGGAGAGCCCGCTGCCACCACGGTCCGTTCGCGAGCTTGCGGATGCGGACGCCTCGGTTCAATTCGGCTCGCTCGAGTCTGCCGGTGGCGGCGCCTTGTTGTCCGACGCTTGGCCGAGTCGGCAACTCACGCACGCCGGGAGAAAGACGATGCACGACGCGATGAGGACGAAACGAAATGAGAGTCGCATGGTGGGCCTCCGCTCGGGCTCGGTGCATCGTGCGTGCCCGTCGCGCGCGGCGACGTCGCGGCTTCGAGCGCGCCTCGCGGACGGCTCCGCGAGTGGTCATTCCGCCTCACACGTAGCGATGAGCCACGGAGCGCCGCCCTTGTTTCGCCTCAAGGCCTCGTCAAGGCAGGTCGGGCTTCTTGATGTACGCCAGGGGGAGCTCGCCCGTGAGCGCGCCGAGCCACGC
>JBBQXV010000036.1:0-47817 GCA_038209335.1 Polyangiales bacterium
GGTCGGCGCGGGAACGGGCGCGGGCGTCGGAGCTGGAGCGGACGCGGGCGTGCACGCGACGAAGAGCCATCCAAGCGCGAAGGACCGTCTCATCGATGCTCGTGCCCTTCCGCATGACAACGCGCGTCCTGCCAGCCGACCCAGTACGCCCCGTCCGGACCGTGCTCGCGCTTCCAGATCGGAACGCGCGCCTTGATTCGATCGATGAGCAGCCGGCACGCCGCGAACGCTTCGCCTCGATGCGGCGCGCTCGCCGCGCACACGACCGCGACGTCGCCCACGACGAGCGTCCCCGTGCGATGGATCACCGCGAGGCGCACGCCGTCGATCTCGCGCGCGATCTCCTCCGCGATCCGCTTCATCTCGGCGACCGCCATCGTCGCGTACGCTTCGTACTCGAGCTTCGTCACCGGGCGCCCGTCGTTCGCATCGCGCACGACGCCGATGAAGACGCTGACGCCGCCCGCGCCCGCGTGACGAACGTGTGCGACGGCATCGTCTATCGACACGTCCTTCTCCGACAACGCAACGAGCGACTCCATCGCGCGAAGTCTACCTTGCGCCCGTGGGCCGGCGCACGTCGCCGCTCCGCCCGCCGGATTTTTCGAGCAGCGCGACTTCGTCGATCACCATCCAACGGTCCGCGCTCTTCACCATGTCGTAAATCGTGAGCGACGCGACGCTTGCGGCAACGAGCGCCTCCATCTCGACACCGGTGCGATCGAACGCCTCCGCCGTCGCGCGAACCGAGACGATCCCGTTCACGCGATCCGCTTCGAACGTCACCTCGACGCGCGTCAGCGCGATCTGATGGCATAGCGGAATGAGCTCGGGCGTCTTCTTCGCAGCCTGAATCCCCGCGATGCGCGCCGCCGCGAACACGTCCCCCTTTGGCACCTCGCCCGCGACGATCCGCGCCAGCACGTCGGGCGACATGCGCACGCGCGCGCCTGCGACCGCGCGCCGTGACGTCGGCGGCTTCGCAGCGACGTCCACCATGCGCGCCTCGCCCGACTCGCCGAGGTGAGCGAGGACGATCGGCGGCCCGACGATCTCGTCGTGCGCGCGCGCGAGCTTTTCGGGTCTGTGACTCAGCTTGTGGAGGACGTAGCGGTCGAGGTTGCGTAGAGCGGCCCATCGCTCCGGCGCGATCTGCCGGAGAATGCCGAGCCCCGAGACGACCTCGTGCGAAACCGTGCCCGCGTCCGGCGGCGGCACCGGATCGATCGCCGCAGCCGCCGGCGTCGCGCGCCCGAGGATCTCCGTGACCCGAGCCGCATCGATCGCATCCGCCGATCCCACGGTCGCGAGCGCGCCGCGATCCGCGGCAGAGAGGCTGCGCCACCCCTCGAGCGACAGCTTTCGCCCCACCATGTCGAGCGCCCGACGCGCCGCAAGCGGCATGAAATCGAGCCCCGCGCCGATATCCTCGAATGCGTACACGAGCATCGAAACCGCGCCCAGCTTCGCACGTATTGTCCACGAGATGGTAGGCTGACACGACATGCGTGCCGGAGAAGCGAAACGACGGGTGCTCCCCGTCCTCAACGAGTCCGCTGCGCTCCCCGGCGTCGTTCGCGCTCGCGGCGCCGCGCACGCGACTCCGCCGCGCACCGTTCGCATGTCGCTCACCGATCGCTGCGACCTCGCGTGCGTCTACTGCCGGCCGTCGCGTCACGACGGCTACCTCGAGAAACGCCTCGACCTCGACGGCTGGCGCACGATGCTCGACGGACTGCTGCGCGCAGGCGTGCGCCGCGTCCGCATCACCGGCGGCGAGCCGCTCCTGCATCCGCGCGTCGTCGACGTCGTCCGTCACCTCGCCTCGCTCGGCCTCGACGATCTCGCGCTCACGACCAACGCCACGCGCCTCGCGACGCTCGCGCGCCCGCTCCGCGACGCAGGCCTCCGCCGCATCACGATCTCGATCGACTCCCTCGACCGCGAGCGCTTCTGGCGCATGACGCGCGGCGGGAAGCTCGACGAGGTGCTCGCCGGCGTCGAAGCGGCGCGCGCCGTCGGCTTCGACGAGATGAAGCTCAACTGCGTCGTCTTGCGCGGCGACAATGACGACGAGATCGAGCGCCTCACCCTCTGGTCGTGGGAGCGCGGAATCACGCCGCGCTTCATCGAGGTGATGCGCATCGGCGAAGGCGCGAAGCTCTCGGCCGAAAAGCTCGTCCCCGCGAGCGAGATGCTCGGCCGCGTCGCTCACCTCCTCGCGCCCGGCGATGCGACGCGCGATCCCGATCGCGGCCCCGCCAAGTACCTGCGCGCGCGACACGATCCCTCGCTCCGCGTCGGCTTCATCACGGGCGAGACCGACACCTACTGCAAGTCGTGCGATCGCCTGCGCGTGGCCTCCGACGGCACCGTGCGTCCATGCCTCGCAACGAACGACGGTGTCGCCGCGATGGACGTCGCGCGCTCCGGCGACGTCGACGGCGTGGTCGCCGCGATCGCCGATGCCTGGACGATGAAGCCGGACGGCGACGTGTGGAAGGGCTGCACCGAATCGACGGCGGCCGACGTGTCGATGCGCGCCATCGGCGGCTGATGCGTTGCTCCGCGCTGCCCCGCGTTGATGCGCGTCAGTGACACGTCGGAAAGAGCAGACCGAAATTATCGAGCGCGGTCTTGCAGCCCGCCGTCGCGCCCTCTTTGTTGCTCGCGGCCATGCTCTTCCAGTTCTCGGTCTGCGCCTTGACCTGCTGCTCGTTCTGCTCGCGGAGCGCGTTGTCCTTGAGGAGGCAGGCGTTCACCTTGGCGAGGTAGTCGTCGCATTCCTTGATGCCGATCGCGCCGCCGCCACCAACGACGATCGGCGCGCTCGCGCTCGACGCCGCGCCACCGCCGCTCGAGCCGCTGTCCGTCCCTTTGCAGCCGACGACCGCGAGCACGATCGCCGCCGTCACCACCCACGCACCGAAACCTCGCGCCATCGCAGCCTCCGTCGTTTCGCGCGCGACGATAGCACTTCACGTCGTGGGCGGCCGCAGGTGGCGGATCATCACGGCCATCGACGCCGCCGCTTCGCGGAGCAGGCGCGACAGCGCGTGGGACGCTTGCGGCTCGGGGTCGGGCGGACCGAGCGCGACGTCGAAGACGATGGCCCCCGACTCTTCGCGATGAACGACCGCGCCGACTTCGTCGAGCAGCGCGCGCACCGGTGCGTTCGACGCGAGCACCTGCGCGCGAAACTTTCGCACCCCGCGCTCGCGCGCCGCCTCGGAGAGCACCTTCAGCAAGATGCGCCCAATCCCCTTGCCTTGCATGTCGTCGATCACGGTCACCGCCGGCTCGGCGATCTCGGGATCGTCGGCGAGGCGAATGAAGCGCGCGGCGCCGAGCCCTCTCTCCGTCTTCAGATCGGGCGACTCGATTCCCGCGACGACCGCGAAGTGGTTCGTTCCGTCGACGTTCGTCAGGTAGCGAAGCGTCTCCTCGGAGAGCTCGCTCACGCCGCCGAAGAACCGCCGGTAGCGCGACGACGGAGAGAGCCGCGCATACGCCGCGCGCAACGTCTCGGCGTCGTCGGGCCGAATCGGCCGGACCACAATGCGTGTTCCATCGGCGAGCACGTGCTCGGCACGGTAGTCGGGACCGATCCTCAACGAGGATCGAAGATGATACGGAATAATCGCGCTTCATGGCGTGTAGAGGGCTCAATGGCCACGTCGCACAGCACAGGCGCACCCAAGCGGAGCAAGATTCGCGGCGGCGTGCGCGATGCCGCGTCGGTGCTCGTCGCGGGAGCGATCGTTCTGACGGCGCGATCGTCGCTCGCCGATCACTACTTCGTGCCGAGCGGCTCGATGGAGCCGACGGTGCACGTCGACGATCGCATCCTCGTGAACAAGCTCGCCTACGGCGTTCACGTGCCGCTCGCCGACGTGTACGCCGTCGATCTCGCGCAGCCGGCGCGCGGCGACGTGGTCGTGCTCACGTCCCCCGCAAACGGCATCGTCCTCCTCAAGCGCGTCGCCGCGGTACCAGGCGACCGCGTGCGCGTGGTCGACGGCCGCCTCGAGCTGAACGGCGAGCCGGTCCCCGTCGCCGAGCGCGACGGCGGCGTCTACGAGGCGCTCGGCGGATCCCAGCACCCGCTCGCGCTCGACGCCGGCGGCGGCCCCGACTTCGGTCCCGTCACGCTCCCGCCCGACCGTTTCCTGGTGCTCGGCGACAACCGCGGCAACAGCAACGACGGCCGCTACTTCGGCTTCGTCGAGCGCGCCGCGATCAAAGGGCGCGCGATCGCCGTGATCTCGCGCGCAGGTCGGATGACCTGGATCGACCTCTAGGTTTTGCGCTAGACCGAAGGCGGATGAAGCGCGCCGTCCTCTTTTTTGCCGGCGCGCTCGTCGTCGGATGTGCTCGGTCTCCCGGGGCGACGGCCACGTCGATCGATGACGCGTCCGCGCCGTCGCCAAGCGCGAGCACGCCGACCGCTTCTGCCTCCGCGACCGCCGCTCCCGTCCCACCGAGCGGCGCCGCGAAGACGAGCGTCGTCCCGTTCGTCGAGAACGACTATGCCCGCGCGCTCGCCACGGCCAAAGCGACGGGACGTCCGCTCTTCGTCGACACATGGGCGCCGTGGTGCCACTCGTGCTTGAGCATGCGCGAGTACGTCTTCACCGACGCGCGAATGAAGGCGCTCGCGGATCGTTTCGTGTGGCTGGCGCTCGACTCGGAGCGCGCGGAGAACACGGACTTCCTCACGCGCTTTCCCACGACGGTGCTGCCGACGCTCTGGGTCATCGATCCAGCGACCGAGAAGGCGACGATGAAGTGGGTCGGCGCGGCGACGGCGCAAGAGCTCGAGGCGCTCCTCGAAGACGCGGCCGTCTCGGTCAAGCAGGGCGGCGCGGGGAGCGACGCGACGGCAGCGTTCATGCGCGGCAACCAAGCGACGGGCGCCGGAAAGCTCGAAGAAGCAGTTGCAGAATACAAGAAGTCGCTCGGCGCAGCGCCGCCGGGCTGGAAGCGACGCGCCTCCGTCGTCGAGGCGCTGTCGATGCGACTCAACGAGCTGAAAGAGCACGCCGCGTGCGTCGATCTCGCGGTCGCGGAGGTTCCGAAGCTCCCGCGCGGGACGTCGTTGACGAACGTTCTGCAGAACGGGCTGATGTCGGCGTACTCGCTCCCGGCCGGCGCTCCGTCGCGCGCGAAGGTGCCGCCGCTCCTCGCCGAGGCGCGGCGCATCGTCGCCGATCCCGCGTACCCGATCCTCGCCGACGATCGCTCGGGTCTCTACGAGCACATCGTCAACATCCTCGAAGACTCGGATCCGGCCGCGGCCAAGCGCGCCGCGCGCGACTGGGCGACGTTTCTCGAGGGCGAGGCAAAGCGGGCGGCGTCACCGGCCGCGCGAGCCGTGTGGGATCCGCATCGGCTGCTCGCGTACATGGCGCTCGGCGAGATCGCGAAGGCGCTGCCGATGCTCGAGGCGAGCGAGCGCGACTTCCCCGACGACTACAACCCGCCCGCGCGTCTCGCGCGCGCGTACTTCGAGCTCAAGCGCTTCGACGAGGCGCGGACGTCCGCCGAACGCGCGATCGGCAAGGCGTACGGGCCGCGCAAGCTCCAGATCTACATGCTCCTCTCCGACATCCAATCCGCGCGCGGCGACAAGGTCGCGGCGAAGAAGGCGATCACGGACGCGATCGACGCGGCGAACGCGGCCCGCCTCCCGCCGAAGTACGCGCGCACCCGCGAAGAGCTCGACCGCCGGCTCGCCGCATTGCCCAACTGACTTTTTCTCGGGTCGCGAGTATCAAAGGCCCACGCGAATGACGGACAGCAATCGCACGGTCAAGATTGGCGTGGTGGTGGTGGTCGCCGCTGCGAGCGTGTTCGGGCTGTGGCGAATCGTGCGAACCGATCGGGTCGCCGAGCCCACTGCCCCGACGTTCGCGCCCGCGGTCGCGTCCCCGGGGAGCGCGGACGGCGCGGCGTCGCCGTCGAGCGCGTCGAGGGAGGAGGCCGGCCCCCCGCCGGGCCAGACGCGGCCTCCGAAGCCGCAGACGTACCCAACCACGACGTCGTCGGTCAAATGGGCCGGCGTGCCGCTGCGCCCCATGGACCTCGAGATCTTCGCGATGATCGAGAAGGGAGACATCGGCGACGGGCGCGACGTCTTCCCGAAGCGCCCGTACCAGGTGACGATCATGCGCGATCACATTTCGGGCTACGTCATGCTCGTGATGATCGACACGAAGCGCAGCGGCACAATCGACGAGCGCTGGAAACTGACGCCCGACAGCGTCATGCGCCAAGTCGCCGACGAGAAGGGACGCTTCCTCGACGACTTCTCGTTGCGCGCGGGCCTCTGGACGCCGCGCTAGCGGTCACTCACTGCGGCTGCGGCATCACGTCCGACGAGCCGTCCGGGAACGGCACGATGACGTCGGGACGATCGGCGTCCCCGCCCATTCCGCCGTCCGGAACGTTCGTGACGCACACGTGGACGGTCGGCGCGCCCGCCGCGCTTCCGACCTGATACTCGACGCAAAGTGCATCTGCCGCGCAAGCGTGAGCAGGGTTCGTCGGATCGCAATACGGGAGGCAGCGACCGGTCGACGAGGTGACCTCGATACACGCTTGATGATCTCCGCACGACACCGCCGCCGCGGAGTTGTGGCACGGGTTGTAGGGCGGCGTACCGACGAGCGCGTTCACGCAGCCGAACTGCGCTACGCACGTCGTCGCGTCGCACGACGCTTGCCCCGACGGGCAGGCGCACGCGGTCGGCCAACAGGTCAACCCGGGATCGCACATCCACGGGTTCGTATTGCACTGCGCGGGGCGGCCGACGTTCGGCGTCGACGAGCACGCGGACGCGGCGATCGCCACGACCCCTGCCGCACCGAAGAGCCAAAACGCGAGTCGCGGGAGCTTGAGTTTCGCCATGGGAGATTCCGCTCTTCGTAGTCGTGACATCAGGCGGGACAAAAAGCGAGAGGCGCGGCGCGCATCGGAAGGACCGAGCACCACCGCGCCTTTCACTGGTTCTACAACGTAGCCCTCTGCGGCACGCCGCTCAGGACCATCGCAGGCTTGGGCCTGCGATCAGTTGTACTGGTTGAACGAGTCGAGGAAGTACTTCATCGGGAGCGTCAGCCCGTACGGGTCGAACCCGCTCGCGCCGCTGCCGTCCGCCTCGCCGTTGATGACCGCGTTCGTCCAGTTGAGGACGATGACGTAGGCCGCCGTGTTGCGGTCCTTGTCGACCAGGATCCATTGGTTGCGATCCGCGATGTACGCCCAGATGTACGTGCGCCCGTCCGGGGACACGAACTGGTTGAGCGCGTCGGATTTCGTCGCGTCGGTCCCGACGACTCGGTACTGACGCGGATCCCAGGTGCACGTGTCGATCGTCGTGCAACCGTAGATCTGGTAGGCCGGGTTGATCGGGTTATTGACCGCGATCCGGTGCACGTAGTCGAGGAAATCGCGCTCGCGGTAGAAGACCTTACCGCCGACCCAGTCGCGCAGCTCGATGCGCCCACCGTAGTTGATGTCGTGGGTGCTCGCCGCGAACTGGACGACCGCCGTCGGACGGTAGAACGGGAAGATGTCGTACGCGCCGCCGACCATCGACTCGACCGCCGCCTCCGCCACCGTTTGGTAGGCGGTGTCGCCGAACGCGCTGCCGAACGCCGTGAGGTACGTCCCCTGCGCCTGGTCCGGGTCGAAGTTCGTCGCCTCGTAGATCGACGTCCAGCTGACCAACGCCTGCAACTTGTCGACGATGATCCCCTGCTGGGTCACGTCGCCGAAGAAGTTGTCGTAGAGGGTCTTGTACGGACGCTCACCGGAGGTCTGCTGGATGATCGCTTCGTGGAACGACGCGATCATCTGGCTCGCCATCGAGATGTCGGTGTTGAACTTGTTCGTCAGCTGCGCGTAGTACGAGGCAGCCGGCGTGTTCGGCGGGATCGGGTGACCGATGCGGCGGAGCGTGTCGGTGATTTCGCCCGGCGACCAGTCGTAGCGCCACTGCGAGAACCAGCGACGCATGTCGTTGAAGAGGTACGCCACGCCCTGCGCGTAGCTCGCCTCGCTCCAGAACTTCCGATAGAGGCGGAAGTTCGCCCACTTGTATTGCCACTCGTAGGCGTCGATGGCCGCCGCGACGATTTCGCTCGGCGTGGTGCCGAGGTCGCCCTGGCGGCACATCGGCGTGTAGCGGAGGTGCTCGTCCGTGCAGAAGAGGTAGACCTTCTCCGTCTTCTTGTCGTCCTGGTAACCGTACGGATCGTTCCAAGGCGTCGTCGGCGAGGTCTGTCCCGACAGACTCGTGCCCGACTCGCCGTTCTTCTTCGTGTTGCCGTAGATCCAGGCGATCGACGCCTGGTCATGCGGACCCCAGCCCGGACCCTTGCCGTCCGCGCCGCGGAAGAACGCCGCCGCCGCAGCGACGCTGTACTCCATGACGCTCGACGAATAGAGCCCGATGTGATCGTTGCCCGCGCCGTCTTTGTAGTGCGGGAAGTTGCGCTGATCGACCGAGCCCATGAAGTTGTGGCGGAGGCCGAGCGTGTGCCCGAACTCGTGCAGCACGACCTCGTCGAAGAGGCTCGTGATGAGACCGTCGACGTACTGCGCACGGGTCTCCCACGTGCCGTTGACGCAGTGACGGGCGTTCTTCCCGAACACGTCGAGGTACGAGATCATCGACACGTCGTCGTACTGCGCCGTGCCGTGGCTGTACTGCTTCATGTATTTGTACTCGTTCACCGAGAGCGACAGGTCTTTGAACTGCCGGGTGAAGTCGAGGATGTTCTTGTAGCCGCCATGCGCGATGTCGGCGTCGAACGGCATCTCGCCGCGGTTGATCTTGCCCGCGAGCTTGTTGAACGCGGTGACGCGCTGGAGCGCTCGCCACTGGTTCGCCGCCCCGTAGACGCCCGTGCCACCTTCCGGCGTCACGAAGTAGTTCGCGTCCGGGTCGCCGTACGTGTGGTACGGGACGAGCTCGAAGAACGCCGTGTAGTAGTCGGTGTCCTGGTGCACGATGAAGTCGCGCGGACCGAGCTTGCCGAAGTTGGCGACCGGCTTCTGAAGATACTGCTGCATCTTCGCGTAGACGGTCGACTGGCCGTTGTGCGTCTTCGTGACCGCGTCGGGCACGAGCGGGATGACGTCGCCGTCTTTGCAGCCCATCGGCGGCGGGAAGTTCGCGTCGTCGAAGTCACCCGACGGCGTCAGCGCCTGCGCGCCGATCGTCTGCAGGTAGAAGTCGAGGCGCGCGAGGACGAAGTCTTTGATCTCGTACTCGAAGACGTTGACGCTCGCCGAGAGCGTCTGGCCCGACCGCGGATCGAAGAAGAACTGCGCGATGCCCGCGAGCCCGTCCGGTCCCGCGTCGAGATCCGAGTGCCAATTGATGAAGCTGTAGCGGACGTCACCGTAGCGACGCGCAGGCCCCTTGCCGTCCAAGTAGGCCTTGTCGTCGTTGTAGTTGAGGAAGGTGACTTTGCCCTTCGCTCCCGCCTTGGCCAGGACTTCATTCGTCTGGTCCGCGACGCCGCCCGGGTCCGCGAAGAACTTCCGGTAGACCTCCGGCATGCCCTTCGAGAAGTAGTAGACGATGTCCTTGTTCGGATCGAAGCGTCCGACGAGCTGGCGCGCGCCGAGGAGACCGCTGTTGAAGTCGCGCGCGATCGGCGCGATCTCGAAGGCTCCGTACTTCTTGCGGATCGGATCCTTCTCCGCGAGCTCGAGCGGCTGGTAGGTGCCGTCGGTCAATTTCTCCGGCCGCACCATCGAGTACATGACGTGGAGCGAGACATTGTCGCGGCCAATGCGGTCCGCGGTAATGCCGACTTCGCCCATCATGGCCTTGCAGGTTTCGGAGTCGGTAGGCTCCGTCGTGGCACCCGCGGCTGCGCTGTCAGACGAACGCGCAGCGAATTCCAGCGGAAGCGTGACGGACACCTCCCACTGCAGGTAGTCGTTCTCTTCGTCGACGACGAGCGAGTTCGGGACGAGCGTCGCCGAAACGTCGACCGTCTTCGTGCACTTTCCGAGGAGGAGGTTCACGTACGAGCCGAACGGCGCGAGATCCGCGAGATCGTTCTTCGCGAAGTTGACCTTCACCCACTGGCGAACCTGCCAGTCGAGCTCTTGGTTCTCTTCGTAGAAGTTCGTCTTCTCGCCGTCGAGGTTGACCCTGTACTTCAGGTCGACGTTCGCGATCGGCCAGGCGTTGACGATTTCGCCGACGCGCGTGCCTTGATCGGCAACGACAGGCTCGTTGCTGATCTCGCGCATGTTGACGAGGCGCATCTTGTCCGACGTGATGTCGAAGCGGACGTACGAGCCTCCGAGCGAGTAGCTCGAGCTTTCGGCGCCTTGGAAGAGACCCGCTCCCGCGAGGGAGTTGGGCGTCGATGCGCCGACTATCGTGGACTTCATGAACCAGCCGGTGTCGGCCTTCGAGCCGTCCGCCGGACGGACCAAGAAGGACTTCTTGACGTACTGGTTCTCGTTGAAGACGCCGTTACGTGACGGGCGGTCGGAAACGCAACCTGTTGCGGCGCACGCTCCCGCGAGCGCCGTAAGGGCTACGAATGCGCGAATGAATTTGGCATTCATGATTCTATTTCTCCCGATCTCGTAAGGGTCACTGCTGCAGGAAGGTCGGGTCGAAGAGGGTCACGTCGACAACGCGACCGAGCCCCTGACCAGCGTTGATCGCCATCTTCACGCCGTTTGCACGGGACGTGATGAAGTCGATGTAGTTGTTGTACGGGCTGTACTTGATGAGGATGTCGCAGGCTGCCTGCGCACCCGGGTGGGACGCGAGCCAGTCGACGATGACGAGAGCCGACGTGTACTGACGCACACGGAGCAGCTCGCCGGTCGTGGGATCTTGGCAGGGGAAAACCTCACCGAGGAAGTCCGAAGCTTCGATCGCGTCGATCCTGATCGTCCCGTCGACGCAGCGCTCGCGCGGATCGCACGTGTAGCCCGCGTTGCACTTCTTGTCGTACGAGCACGACGGCTTGACCTGATCCTGCCAAGGCTCGAAGTCGACGAGGTAGGTCTCGAGGTTGCCCGTGAAGTCGAGCTGCGCCGTCGTGACCTGCTTGTCGCGCGAGCCGTTGATCGGAATGGAGAAGCCGATGCCCGGCTGCTGCTCGATCCACGGAACGAGCGCGGTGAGCGGTCCGCCCGTCGCCTGTTCCGCGTCGCACTTGCCAGCGAACAAGACCGCACCCGACGGACAGCACTGCGTCATGCTGTTCGCGAGGAGATCGTAGCCGCCCGGGCAGCAGAGGTTCATGCCCGTGCCCTGCGGGGTTTCGCCGTTCGCGCACGCCGCACCGGCGTCCGTCGTGACCGTCATGACCGGTGCCGTCGGAGTCTCAGGAATAACCGCTGCGTGCGGGTTCAAGTAGTTCGGGATGATGACCTTCGCCGCGCCGACGTTCGGGAGCTTGTTGGCCTCCGTGACCTGGATCGGGCTGTGGCCCATCGAGAAGACCGTCTTCCCCCAGACGCCCGGGTAGTACGAGAACGCAGGAGCGGTCCCATTGAGGTCTTTGGGCTCGGTCGCAGCGGTCGCGGTGGCAAAGTCGGGATAGGCGTTCGCGAGAACCGGGCTGCCGAAGAGGTTCGTCAGCGTGACGGTCTTCTGCTTGCCCGGCGGATCGGTCTTCGTCATCGCGTTGGGTCCCGCGACCGTCATCGCCGTGTAGAGCGCCTGCTCCTCGCGATCGAGACGGCGGAACCAGTTCTGGTAACGCTGGTTGCCGAACTTGACGTCGATGCCCCACTCGAAGTCCCACGGGACCGAGGTGTCGCCCGTCGCGGTCATGAAGTCGCGCTCGATGTACTCGATCTTGTCGTAGAGTTGGCTGAAGCTGTTGTCGAAGAAGAGCGACTCGAGGTCGATCTTCTGGTTCTTGATCGCCGTCGGCAAGAGACCCGTCGCGACCGTGCGACCCGTCCCGAGCGGCACCGTCCGAACCACCGCGTCGCGGGTCGCGGGGTTGGCCGCGCCGTACGCCTTGAGGTACTTGACGAGCGCGACGCCGAACCACCGGAAGAAGTAGCGGCGGTCGCGGAACTCGGCGGGAACCTTGAAGAGGTTGCCGCCGCCCATGACGCGCTGAACGTGCGCGACGAGCGTGTCGTACGGCGATCCATTGCCCGGACCGTCGCAGTCGCCGTAGGTCCCCGGATCGGTGCAGAGGAAGATCTTGGGATCGCCCGGAGACATGGACGTCGACGGATCGTACGGGCCGGCCGGTGCCCAGTTGGCGGCCGGGTCGAGCGGGTCGGGCGCGAACGAGAGGCGGTGGTTCGAGACGCCGCCCGGCGGAATCAACATGCCCTCGATGCCGGTGCAGCCGGCGGGGAGGGTGCGTCCAGCGATGAGCACGCCGTTGGCGTCGAGGTCCGCCGCCGCGGGTGCGCACGTCGGATCGCCGAGGCGCTTCGGAGTCGCGAGACCGAGGATCGACGCAGCGTCCGCGAGCATGAGCCGCGCCCACTCCGTGTAGATGAGCGCGATGCCGCGCGCTTCGAACGAGCCTTTGACGTTGCCGCCCGTGACGCCACGCGAGTAGTCGTTCGACGGCTGACCCTTCGCGCGAACGTCGAAGGTCCAGTCCGTCGCGACGTCGTTCGCGGTCGGAACGTCGGTGTCCTGAACGACGTCGAACGGTCCCTGCGTCTTCGTGAAGTTCTGATTCACGCCGACGACGTTGAACGACCAGTTCTCGAAGTCGTGCTGACGACCGCCGACGAGCTTGTTGTAGTTGAGCGTGTCCGCCATCGGATCGCCGGTGACCTTGACGCACTTCTCGAGAAGGTCGCTGAACTTCAAGCCGACAATCTGCGTGCACGTGGGCTGCGGCGTCACCGAGCCGACGAGGCCCGTTGCGTACGGACCGGTCGCACTGAGCTCGAGCGTCTGCGCGAGGTTCGAGTACGGCTCCGTCTTGACGAAGAAGTTGTAGACCGAGCGCGGCGTGCTGATGACCGGCTGCGGTGTTCCCGTCGGCGTCTGGAAGTAGATCGCGAGAGGGCGAACACCGAAGTACGTGTTGCCGTCGCCGCCGTCGCTGCTGAGGAGGCAGCCGCGGTCGGCCTTGCAGTCGGCCGAATCGGCGGTCGTGGGCCACGGAATTCCGGCCTTGGGACCGAACGTGAACATCATCGCGTTGTAGAGCTCGGTCGCCACCTGGTTTCGCGAGCTCACGCCCGACGGTCCGGGCGTCGTGTCGGCCCACGGAATCAAGAACGGTTGGCCGTCCTTGCGCCAGACGTCGCCGATCGCGGCGCTGTACGTGTGCGTGCCGCTGCGATCCTTGAAGGTGATGTGCCCCGTGTACCCGAGGTTCAGCTGCATCTGATCGACGATGTGCGTCGACAGGTTGTACGAGAAGGAGACCTCGCCGTTGTCGCCCCACGTTTGGAAGCCGCACACGCCGGAGCCGCTGCCGCAAGAGCCGCTTCCCTGGTTGTCGGCCTGGCAGTTCCCCTTCGGCGGGGCCTGCTCCGCGTCTTCGACCTTCAATCCCTCCCAGAGATCGCTCTTGGCCATGTCGAGGCCGGCGTAGATGCGCGGCGGCTCGATCTTCTCGTCGACCATCTTCGCCCAACGGGCGCGCTTCTCGTCCGCGCTGCAGATCTCCTGCAGGCTTCGACCGGGGTAGCTCGCGTCGAAGTTCTGCGTACCGGGATCGACCGAGGCGTCGGCTTTGCCGTTGTTCAGAAAGTCGCCGGCGCCAGCAGGCGCAGGCGAGAACGTCTGGTTCGGCCCGTCCTCGCAGCCGAGCATGGCTGTGGACGCGATGAGAGAGATGAAGAGTGACCTACGCATGAGCGCTCCTGCTTCGGTTTGTGGAGGCAATGAACGACCGCTTCGAATACGGCCGTTAGGAAACTGTCGTCGTGAGCTCGTTGCTGCCGTTACTAAAATCGCGGGAATGTCGTCAGCTCTCGCTGGTTTTTTCGAGTAGCGACTCTCGACACTGCGGTACTTTCGCTAACCTCGTTGAAATGTCCCGGCGTCCGAGCTCGTGTGGATGGGGCCGACGTGGTCGCTCCGGGCAGCGCGAGGCACGTTATGCAAAGCCGCATCCGGCGCGGCAACCTACACGCGGGGCACGATGGGTGATGCTGTAGAAGTGACGGAGTATTGCGCTAAATCAATATCGAGGCATCTCCACGATAAAGTTGCACCTTTCGCCCCTCGTCCGACCTGGTGTCAGTCGAACGCCATCGTGGTAGTCGAGAAGAATGAACATCGACGACGCAAAGCGCGCGGCCGCGCGGGCGGCGCTCGACGAGCTTCCGCACGAAGGAACGGTCGGGCTCGGAACGGGATCGACGACGCGCTTCTTCATTGATGAGCTCGGCGCGCTCGTGAAGGCGGGACGCCGCTACGTCGGTGTGCCGACCTCCGAGGCGAGCCGGCGGCAAGCGAGCGCGCTCTCGATTCCGCTCCTCGACGACGAAGGGCCATGGTCGATCGACGTTACCGTCGACGGCGCCGACGAAGTCGACGACGCGCTCGATCTCATCAAGGGGGGCGGCGGCGCGCAGACGCGCGAGAAGATCGTCAACTACTCATCCGCGCGAAACGTCATCATCGTCGACGAGACGAAGCTCTCCAAGCGGCTCGGCGAGAAGTGGCCGATCCCGATCGAGGTGCTTCCGTTCGCGCACCTCGCGACCAAGCGCCACCTCGCGAAGCACGGCGATCCGGTGCGGCGCGAGCGTGACGGCGCGCCCGTACGAACCGACGCGGGGAGCTTCATTTACGATCTGCGCGTGCCGCCGATCGCGAACCCGGGCGCGCTCGACACGTTGCTCCGCGCCATCCCGGGAGTGGTGGAGACGGGGCTCTTCGTGCGGCGCGCGAACGTGGTGATCGTCGCGGCGGCGAGTGGCGTGCGCAAGCTGTCGGCGTAGGTCACTCCGCTTCGGGGCTGAGCACCGGCGGCGGTACGGCTCGCTTCGAGATCGTCGCCTTCGGAAAGAAGAGACCCGCGATCAACGCGACCACAGACGTCGCCGCGATCACCTGAAAGACGAGATGAAGCGCGCCGCCGAGGCGGATGGAGAGGAGCATCAGCTTCTCCGGCGCGAGACCGCGACCGTGCTCGGGACCGAGGAGCTCGTTGAGCGCGTCCATCGGTACGTCGTCACCGAGGCGCGCCGCGAGGAGCGCACCGAGCGCACCGACTGCAATCGCGCCGCCGATGGTTCGGAAGAACATCGTGCTCGCGGTCGCGACGCCGCGCTCCTTCCAGCTCGCGCTCTCTTGCACCGCGATGAGGAGCGCCGTGTTCGCGAGGCCCATTCCGCAGCCCATGACGAACATCATCGCGCCGATCGCGAAGAGGCCGGTGCTCGCGCCGAGGAAGATCGCGATCGTGACCGACGCCACCGCGACGATCGCGAGGCCGACGCGAACGAGCGGACGCGGACCGACCTTCGTGAGAAGGCGTCCACTGAGCGCGCTCGCGATCGGCCATCCGACGAGCATCGGCGCGACCGCCCCACCGGCTTCTGTCGGTGTGCCGCTCATCACCGACTGCACGAAGAGCGGGAGATAAATCACGCTCGCCGACATCACCGCGCCGAAGAGCGCGCCCGTCACGCTCGACACCGCGACAATCGGACGCCGCAGAAGCTCGAGCGAGAGCACCGGCTCGTGCGCGCGCTTCTCGACGGCGATGAAGGCGAACAAGAGCACCGCCGCGAGCGGCAACGTCACGATCGGATGAAAGCGCCCCGCGCCCAGCAAGAGCGAGACGATCGCGCTCGCGAGGAGCAGGGTGCCTTGCACGTCGAGCCGCCGCATTCCTCGCTCGGAGCGCGGGGCGGCGTCGAGCTTCTCGTGGAAGACGAAGACGAGGACGATGGCGGAGAGGATCCCGAACGGCAAGTTGATGAAGAAGACCCATCGCCACGAGAGCGCGTTGACGATGAGCCCGCCGAGGAGCGGGCCCGACATTCCGGCGATCCCCCACACCGCGCCGAATACGCCTTGGATCCGCGCGCGCTCTTCGGGGCTGAAGAGGTCGCCGATGATCGTGAGCGCGACCGTCTGCACTCCGCCGGCGCCGATGCCTTGCACCGCGCGGAGAACGATCAGCTGCGTCATCGTCGCCGCGAGCCCGCTCCCGGTCGAGCCGACGAGGAAGATCGCCAGCCCGAGCAGCATGATCGGCTTGCGACCGAAGATGTCGGCGAGCTTGCCGTAGAGCGGCATCGTGACCGTGCTCGCGAGCAGGTACACGGCGCCGACCCAGCCGTAATACTCGATGCCGCCGAGCTTCTCGACGACGGTCGGCATCGCGGTGGCGACGACGGTCGCCTCCATCGCCGCCATGAACATCGAGAGGAGGACCGCCACGACTGTGAGCGGGCGGTGGGTGGCTTTCATGGGCGCGTTTGGGTCCGGATCGTGAGCCCCCCCAAGCTTCGATGCACTTCGACGTAGCATCGTCGCGGCGCGCGGCAATCGACCGATAAAACCCGGTGTGTCGTCACCCGCCGAGCATCTTCTTCGCCGCGTTTCGCACCGCGAGCGGGTACGCGGTCTGCTGCGTCGCGCGTGCGAGATCTCCGCGTGGCAGCACGGAGAGGACGCGCGCGATCGTCGCCGTCGTCGATCGCGGATTCGACAAGAGCGCGCGCTGCACCTCGCCCGCCGCGAGCCACGTGCCGTTCGCGGCGATCGCCTCGACGAGCGGTCGCGGGAGCGTCCCTTTGCGCGCAATGCGTGCGACCTCCGGAATCGTGAGGCGCGAATTTCGGAGCAACGTCTCCCACACCGTCGGTCCGTACATGCGCTCGATCGCCGTGCGTTCCGAGAGCGTCCCGTTCGCCGCGAGCTTCAGCTGCTCGACGTTGGTGAGCGTTCGCATCCGCTCGTGGAAGAGACGAACGCCCGCCGCTTTCTCTTCCTTCTCCTCGTTCGCTGCTTCCGTCTCCTCTGTCACTTCGCCCACGTCGTCGGCGCACGTCTCGACGAACGCGCGGAGCGCTTCCATCGCCGCTGCGTCGAGCGCGCCGAGCTGGAGTCCGACGCCGCGCCCGGGCTCCTCCTCTTTTACATAGACGACCTCGGCGGCGACGCGATGCGAGCGCTCGCCGTGACGAACCACGAGCTCGCACATCATCTGCGCCTCGACGCCACCCGCGCCCGGAAGAAACGCGCGCCGCTTCGACAGCTGCTCTTCGAACAGCTTCCGCAGCGCGGCGGCGTCGGTCAGCGTGATCTCGAGATCGGGCACGATCCGAGAGCGTACCGTTAGCGATTCGTCGAGGCGAGCGCTTGTCGGTCAGACCTTGCCCTTGATCGCGTGCTTTGCCTTCTTCCCGAGCGTGCCTCGCGCCGCACGCGTCGCGCGCGCTTTCTCGACCGCGAGCTTCTTCGTCTCGAGCGTCTTCTTGCCAATCTTCGGCGCAGTTCCACCGGCGTCGGTCCTCGCGCGGGAATCGTCATTCCCGCGTGGGTCCCGCTGATACTCCGAGGCGAGGACGGGATTCGAACCCGCGTATGACGGTTTTGCAAACCGTTGCCTAACCACTTGGCTACCTCGCCACCACCCGCACTTGCGAGCAGGGACCGTGGTTACTAGCGGGACGTGACGCGACGGTCAACCCGCCGAACTCACACGCGCGGCTTCAGGACCTCGATCCCGTTCATGTACGGGACGAGCGCCTTCGGCAACGTCACCGTTCCGTCCGCGTTCTGATGGTTCTCGAGGAGCGGGATGAGGATGCGCGGACTGGCGACCGCGGTGTTGTTGAGCGTGAACGGGAAGACGAGCGATCCGTCGGCCATGCGAAGACGGATGTTGCTGCGGCGCGCTTGGAAGTCGCCCATCGTCGAGCACGAGTGCGTCTCGGCGTACGCCTTGCGCCCCGGCATCCACGACTCGATCTCGTGCTTGCGCGTGACGCCGATCCCGATCTCGCCGGTGCACGCGAGCGCGACGCGGTACGGGATTTCGAGCTTCGCGAGCACCTCCTCGGAGTTCGCGAGAAGTTGGTAGTGCTCCTTCTCTGCGACCTCTTCGTCGGGCACGCAGAAGACGACCTGCTCGACCTTGGTGAACTGGTGCACGCGGTAGACGCCGCGCGTGTCCTTGCCCGCCGCGCCTGCCTCGCGACGAAAGCAAGGCGACATCCCGGCGTACCGAATCGGAAGCTGCGCGAGCTCGAGTGTCTCGTCGCAATGAAGCGACACGAGCGGCACTTCGCTCGTGCCGACGAGGAACACTTCGTCCGCGGTGATCGCGTACGTCTCCTCGCGACCGTGCGGAAAGAATCCAGTGCCGGTCAGCGCGCGCTCTCTCACCATCACCGGCGGGACGACGAGCGTGAGCCCCTTCGCGAGCAGCGTGTCGATCGCGAGACGCACCACCGCGATCTCGAGGAGCGCGCCGTGCCCCATGAGCGCGTACGACCGCGCGCCCGCGTATTTGCGCGGTCCGTCCTGCTGAAGGATCCCGAGCGACGTCATCAGCTCGATGTGATCCTTCGGCTCGAAGTCGAACGCGCGCGGCGTGCCGACCTTGCGGACCTCGACGTTGTCGTCTTCGCCCGCGCCGATCGGCACCTCGGGGCGCGGGATGCTCGGCACGCGCAGCATCAGATCCGTGAAGCGCTTGTTCGCCTCGGCGAGCTGCGGATCGAGCTGCTCGAGCGCGTGCTTCACCTCTTTGCCTTCTTCGATCAGCTTCGGACGATCTTCTTTCGACGCCTTCGGGATGAGCGCGGCGATCTCGTTCTTGCGCGCGCGCTTCGCCTCGATGAGGCCGATGCTGTCGCGGCGGACTTTGTCCGCTTCGAGGAGCTGGTCGAGATCGAGATCGCAGCGCTTGTTCTTGATGGCGGCGCGGACGATGTCGGCGTTGGTCCGAATGAAAGCGATGTCCAACATGGGGTGCGCACGCTAGCGAACGCGGCGATTTGACGCAACGCGAGGAGGCGCTGGGGAGACGCTTCCTCTATATGTAACCGACTCTGTCGCCCGCCCGGGGAGCCTGCTCGATGCCGTCGTCGTTTCGTAACTTGATCGCGCGCTGCACGTTCGCCGCGCTTCCTCTCGTCGCCCTCGCTTGTTCGTCTGCGCCTTCGACCGGCGAGAGCTCGGCGTCGAGGGGAGAACGAATCATCCACGGCGTCCCGTCGGACGCGTCGCAAGACTCGGTCGTCCTCGTCTACAACGCGGCCGCCGGCTTCGAGTGCAGCGGGACGCTCATCGCGCCGAACCTCGTGCTGACCGCGCGCCACTGCATCTCGGCGACGGGCGGCAGCCTCTTCTGCGACGTCAACGGAACGGGATCGTCGGGCGGTCACATCGCCGGCGACTTCAACGCGGCCGTGACGTACGTCTTCGTCGGGCAGACGCGACCGACGGACATGAACCTTGCGAAGAACCCCGACGCGAAGGGGACGCAGTTCTTTCACGACGACGCGACGAACACGTGCAACCACGATCTCGCGCTCGTGCTCCTCGATCGCGACATTCCCAACGCGGTCATCGCGCAGCTCCGCCTCGATACGAAGCCCGACGTCGCCGAGACGGTCCTCGCGGTTGGCTGGGGCGTGACCGAGACGACCGATTCGCCGCCCGTGCGGATGCAGCGCAAAGGGGTGAAGATCATTTCGGTCGGACCGCGCGCCGATCCGACGTATCCGGTGCCGCCCAACGAGTTCAAGGTCGGCGAGGACTTCTGTCACGGCGACAGCGGCGGGCCGGGGTTCGCCGAGTCGACGGGCGCGGTCATCGGCGTCGTCTCGCGTGGAGGCAACGGCGCGGGCGATCCGAAGATCGCGAACTCGGGGTGCATCGACGGGCCCGGCGCCGTCACGCTCAACTGGTACACCGAGGTCGCGGCGTTCAAGGACGTCATCCTCGCGGCGTTCGTAGAGGCGGGGCACGAACCGTGGATCGAAGGGCAACCGGATCCGCGCCTGGCCAAGTTCAACGAAGCGTGCGCGACGGGCAAAGATTGCCGCTCGGGGATTTGCCACGCCTCGACGTGCACGCAGGACTGCTCGACCGACGCGTGCCCGGACGGCTTCGACTGCAAAGACGACGCGGCGGCGGGGACGAAGATCTGCGTGACGCACGTCGATCCGCCGAAGGTCGAGCCGACGCCGGCCAAGTCGGGCTGCGTCGCCGCGCCGGGGAGCGACGCTTCGCCGATCGCGTGGGGCGCGCTCGCGGCCGTCGCGCTCGTCGGTGCGCGGCGCCGACGCGGCGGACGTCACGTCACGGCGTCGCGGCGTTGACGATCGCGAGCGCGTCGAGATCGAATCCGTTCGTCGTCTGACGGCTCGTCCCCATGCACGCCGTGTGCGTCTTGTCGCGGATCCGAACGAAGCGCGCGCGCGCCAGGCCGACGTCGGCGAGATCGAATCCGTCGCCGCCCGCCTTGGCAGGATCGACCGGCGAGATCCCGTTCGCCGGATTCGAATAGACGGCGTGCCATCCCGCGCACGCGCCGAACGGGTACGCGGTCGCGGTGCACGCGAAGGTCGTCCACGTGACGCCGTCGTCGCTGACGCTCACTTCGCCCGGCTCGGCGAAGACCTTCGTCGGATCGCCGCCGCCGTAGAACGCGTTCTCGAAGACGAGCAGATCGACGCCCGGGCCATCGACGATCGCGTTGGGCTCGAACGACACGACGATCTCGCCGCCGTTGCCGAGCGAGACGACGTCGAGGCTCCCCATCTCTTCGCCGCCGCCGACGGGCGGTCCCATCACGACCCCCGGCATGTTCGGAATGCCGAAGCCGGCGCAGTCGCCCGGCGTGAAGGACACGACCTTGGTGACGAAGCGATCCGCGCGAACGACGCCGGCGTCGGTGACGAAGCCGCCGTCGACGATCGTCCAGCCCGCGTCTGGGGACGCGTCGCCGAAGTCCACGCCCGCATCGACCGCGACTCCACCGTCCGCGCGCGGCGCGTCCGTGCTCATCGAGCCGCAACCCGCGATGCCCACGATCGCGGCGACCACCGCGACCACTCCACAACGTCGCGTCATGATTGCGGCTTGAGCGGACCGCCCGGCGTCTTCGCCGGCACTTCGGCGCGCACGCGATCGTGGCGCACGCCGCGCTCGACGATCTCGAGGCGCTTGTTCGTCTCCGCGCGGAATGCGCCCAGCTCCGCGATGAGTCGCTCGATCCCGATTTCGTTCTTCAGGTTCACGCGAAAGTCGGTCTCGGCTTGCGCGCGATCCTTCAGCGATTGGCGGTTCTGGCTCATCACAATGAGCGGGCCTTGTAGCGCGACGAGAATCGCAAGGAACAGATTGAAAAACTGGAACGGATACGGATCGAACCCGAGCCACTCGCCCTGCGGCCCTTTGCCCTGCACGAGATTCGCCAGCGCCCAACCGACCGTCATGCCGAGGATGACGATGATGAACGCCCAGCTTCCGTTCAGCTCGGCGACGCGGTCCGCGAGGCGCTGGCCCCAGGTGAGATTTTCTTCGATCTCCTTGATCGCGTCCTTCGTCGCGCGCTGGCTCAGCATCGCGTTCGTCTGACGAAGGCGATCGGCCATCTCGCCGAGGATCGTCAGCGCCGCCGTCTTCGAGCGACCGAGGTGCTCGGCGAACTCTTCGCGCGTCAGCTCGAGGAGCACGGTGTCGACGAGCGACTGCACGCTCGCCGATCGCGGCTTGTCGTCGAACAGCGACAGCTCGCCGAAGTATTCGCCGGTCCGGAGATCTTTGATGACGACCGGCGGCGTGTCCTTGTCCGCGGGCGGAAGGAAGATCTGCACCGCGCCGGAGAGCACGACGTACATCGAGTTACCGCTGTCGCCCTTCGCGAAGACCGTCTCCTGCGGTTTGAAATTCTTTTCGGTCAGGCGCTGGGCGAGCGCGTCGCGATCCTCGTCGGCGAGGCCCTCGAAGAGCGGAATCTGGGCGAGAAGTTCGGAGTGACGCATGCGTTTCGGGATGGTCGCGCGGGCGGGGAGGTCACGTCGACGACTTTCGTCCGCCACCGCGCGGCGTCTCCGGGCTGACCGGAATCTTTCCGCTGCTCTCGGGGACCTCCTCCGCGGCCTTCACCCTCGTCGACCACCGCGCGCTCGCCGGACCGCCCTCGTCCTTTGGGTGCATCCCCCACGATCGGAGCTTCGCGTAGAACGTCACCTTGGAGACGCCGAGCGCCTCGGACGCGCGCGCGATGCTTTGGTTACTGTGATCGAGCGCGTGCAAGAACGCCTTCTTCTCGACCTCCGCGAGCGGGAGGATCGGCTCGTCGATGGGGAGCGGAGGGAGCGTGCGCCACTCGCCGGTCGACGCCGCGCCGGGGATGCGGAAGCGACCGACGAGTCGCGTTGCGAGGCGATCGAGGACCTCGATGTCCGCCGCGGCGAGGCTCACTTCGGCCTCCATGACGTTCGCGAGCTCGCGCACGTTGCCGGGCCAGTCGTAGCGATCGAGCTCGTCGAGGACGCGCGGACCGAGCGCGCGCACACGCTTGCGCTGCTGCTCGGCGAAGCGAAGCAGATGATGCTGCGCGAGCAGGACGATGTCCTCGGGGCGATCGCGCAAGGGAGGAAGCGCGATCGCGAGGACGCGGAGGCGGTAGAGCAGATCGGTACGGAATTTCCCTTCGTCGACGAGCTGTTCGAGATCGCGGTGCGTGGTCGCGATGACGCGCGCGTGCATCGGGATTTCTTTTTGTCCGCCGAGGCGCGTGACGACGCGCTCTTGAAGCACGCGCAAGAGCTTCGCCTGCATGTCGAGCGGCATGTCGCCGATCTCGTCGAGGAGGATCGTCCCCTCGCCCGCGAGCTCGAACTTGCCGGCGTTCCCCTCGGTGCGCGCGCCGGTGAACGCGCCCTTCTCGTAACCGAAGAGCTCCGCCTCGAGGAGCTCGCGCGGGAGCGCCGCCACGTTGATCCCGACGAACGGCTCGGTCGAGCGCGGTCCGGCGGTGTGGATCGCTTGCGCGATGACCTCCTTGCCGGTGCCGCTCTCGCCGGTGATGACGACGTTGGCGTCGATCGTCGCGGCGCGGCGCGCCATCGAGATCGCCGCTTGCAGTGACGAGCTCGTGCCGACGATGTCGTTGAAGCCGTAGCGCGCGCGCGTCGCGGTGATTCGTTGCGCGATTTTCTGTGCGCGATCGAGCTCGACGAGCGTCGCGACGAAGCCGCCGCCCCCGTCGCCGTCGGACGTCTTGTTCAAGTCGCGCGGGCTCCCGTCGCCGATCGGACGAGCGGTCACGACGAAGCTGCCGTGCGCGAGCCGCACGACGGCGCCGTCGACGCGAGCGCTCGCCGAGAGGAGCGCGTGGAGAGATGCGATCTGCGGCACCCGCGCGATCTGCGCGCCGACGAGCTCGTCGTGGCCGACACGAAGCATCCGCGCGGCAGCGGCGTTCATGGAGGTGATGACGCCGTGCTCATCGCACGCGATGACGCCGTCGCGGATGGCGTCGAGCGTGACCGCGAGCTGGCGCAACGCGACCTGCTCCTGCTCGCGCGCGTGGAGCCTTCCGAGCGCGAGCGAAACGTAGTCGGCTAGCAGATGTGCGATCGCGAAATCCTGATCGCGAAACTGACCGGCACGTCGCAGCTTGTCGGCGTAGAGCACGCCGCCTACGCCGCTTCCGCGGAGAGTGACCGCGAGGACGGGCCCGCAGAGATTCTGCTCCGCGCGCGCGGCGAGCTGCGAGGGATCGCTCCGCGGTCGGCCCGAGTCGTCGCGCGTCGCCGCCGACGCCGCAGTACGCCAACCGGCCGCGGCCCCCGCGAGCGGCTCGCCGAAGCGCCCCGCTTCGATCAGCTCGCCGCGTTCCACCGTGGCGAGGACCACGTGGTCGGCCTCGAGCACGCGCGCGGCGAGGCGCGCAGCGAGTGGAGGAAGCGCCGCGGGGTCCGACACGGCGTCGATCTCTTGGAGCACGTTGATGAGCACGCGAAGCCGATCGCGTTCGACGAGAGCGGCGCCGATGAGATCGATGAGGTCGCGCACGGCGCCGTCGACCTCGCCGATCGCTTGGGCGGTTTGGGATATCCCGGTCGCACCGCCGAGCCGCATGCGTTCGAGCTGCGCCGTGAGATTTCCTGCGCTGGGGTCGACGCTCAGCTCGATTTCCGTGAGGCCGGCGTCGCTCGCCTCGGCGCTCACCGAGAGCGCGCTGAGCAGCGCGCCGCGCGCACGCTCGAACGCCTCGATCCGCGCGACCGTCCCTTCGGTCATCACGCGATCGATCACGCGGCGTCCGAAGTTGCGAAAGCCGGTGCGGATCCACAAGCGATCGCGCCACGTCGCCGCGGACCCGAGCACCGCCTGCGCGCGGCCGAGCCACGCAGGCGCCGATTCGTCCGACGCGCGCGCGGCGTTCGCCGCGACGAGCTCCGCGTACCGAATGATCGCGCGCCCCTCTTCGCGACGCAGCCCGCTCGACGCGAACACGTCGACGGACGTTCGCATGCGCGTTCGGCCCTGTTGAAAGTCGCCGGCCTCGGCCGCGAATTGCCCCGCCTCGAGCTCGAACATCGCGCCGAAGCGCAACGATCCGGTCCGCTCGATCAGCTCGCGCGCGTGCGCGAGGTGCCCGCTCGCCACAGACCACTCCTGCGCATCGCGCGCGACCGCGGCGCGCTCGATCGCGAGCTCCGCGGCGAGATCGAGCGCTTCCGGACCGCCGCCCTCCCGCTCGAGCGCGACGGGATCGAAATGGAGCGTCGGCGCGCCGCGCCCTTGCACGCGCGCGAGTCGCGCGTCGATGAGCCACGCCGCCGCCGCGAGGCTCGGCGAGGGATCGGCGAGCGCGGCGAGCGCCAGCTTCAGGTGCGTCTTCGCACGCGCGTCGTCGTCGCGAACTTGCGCCGCGGCGGCGAGCGCGACCTCGACGCGCGCGACCGCTTCGGGATCGCGCAAGCGCGCCGCCTCACGCCGCGCCTCGGCGAGGACGAGATCCGCTTCCTCGTCGCGCGCACACGCCACGAGCACGGCGGCGAGCCTCGCCCCAACGACCGAACGCTGCGCGGGTGCAGCGGCGGCGAGGTCCGCTCGCCCCTTGGCGATGGAAAGTGCCGCCCAATCGTTTCCCCCGTCCGGGCGCGCAGGGGCGCCGGGCAGACGGCCGTCAACCATAAGTCGCAGAATACACTCTTTAATCGAGGGAACGCGCCCGAAAGTGTGGTTACCCGGTAACGCGCCGCGAAAGCGCCGCGTCAGTTACCTGCCTATCGAATTGGGTTACCCTTTCTATTCGATTGAAATCGTTAGAATATGGTTACTTCGATAACGTGGCGTGGAAACTGCTGTGGGGGTAGCGAACGATGGCGAAGGCGACGGCAGCAACGACGCTCGTGCACCGGCGCTACGCGTCGGGTGCGCTCCTCGGTCGAGGGGCGCAGGGCGTCGTCCTGCGTGTCGTCGATCGCGAAGCGCCGGCGCGGGCGCTCGTCGCCAAGGTGTGGCGGCCGGGCGCGTTCGACGAGGGGGCGCTCGCGGGTGAGTTCGCGCTCCTCGCGCGTGTGCGGGCGGCGGAGCTCGTTCGCGCGCACGACTTCGGTCGAGACGACGCGACGGGGGCGCCGTTTCTCGTGGAGGACTTCGTCGACGGAGACGACGCAGCGGACTACGTGGCGGGAGCCGAGCCGATGCGACGCAGCGCGCGGCTGCTCGGTGTGATCGTCGACGTCGCGCGGGCGCTCGCGGCTCTCCACGACGCGGGATTCGTGCACGGCGATCTCAAGCCGGCGCACGTCAAGATGGCGCGCGCGACGGGGCGCGCCGTGGTGCTCGATCTCGGCGCGGCGGTGACGAGTGCGCGAACGAACGACGCGCCGACGGCGTTCACGCGCGCGTACGCGGCGCCGGAGCTCCTCGCGGGTGCGCCCGCTTCGCCGGCGAGCGATCTGTTCGCGCTCGGCGCGGTCGCGTGGGAGCTCGCGGCGGGTCGCGCCGATCGCGACGGTCGCGCGCTGCGTGAGATCGCACCTTGGGTCGCGCCGAGCGTCGCGGATCTCGTCGAGGCGCTCCTCGCGGAGCATCCGCGCGATCGACCGTCCGATGCGCTCGACGTTCTGCGCCGCGCCGGAGCCGCGGGCCTCGGCGACGACGACGCGATCGCGGCGCGCCACGCCCCTGCGCCGATCGGACGCGAACGCGAGCTCGCGTCGGTGCTCGGCCGTCGTCGCGCCGGTGTTCGTTACATCGTCGGTCCGAGCGGCGCGGGAAAGAGCTTGCTCGCACGCGATGCCGCGACGCGCGCGGCGCTCGCCGGACGCGAAGCGCGTCTCGTGGCGTTTCCGTGCGACGACGCGCAGCTCGTGCCGCGCCTCGTCGCGTTCTTCCGTGGCGCCGACCACGCTTGGCCCTTCGCCGCCGCGCACGACGGCTCCATGCCGATTCTCCTCGCGCTCGACGATCTGCACGCCGCGCCCGCCGAGCTGATCGCAGCGCTCGACGCCCACCGATGCCGCGCGCCGCATCGCGGGCCCGACGTGATCGCGACCATTCGCACGGCGCCCGACGGAGCGGAGACGATCGCGCTCGGCGCGCTCGACGAGGCGCCGTTCGCCGAGCTGTGCCGCGCGCTCGGCATCGACGGAGACGACGCGATCGCGGAGGCGGCCCGCGCATCGGGACGAAATCCGGGATGGCTCGTCGCGTCGCGTGGGCGCGTGCCGCTCACGCGCGACACGCTGCTCGAGCGGCTCCGCGGTCTGTCGCGCGCGGCATCGTCGGCGCTCGCAGCGATCGCGCTCTGCGGAGGCGACGCTTCATCGGCGACGTGCACGCGGATGCTCGGCGACGACGGAGCGACGGCGATCTCCGAGCTGCTCGCGGCGTCGCTCGTCCTGCGGGCGCGACGTGGGGACGTCGTGCACCTCTCGCTCTCCGCGCCCGCGCTCGCTGCGGACGTCGCGACCGCGCTTGCTTCGTTCGACATCGCCGATCGCGTCGCGGACGCGCTCCTCGCCGATCCCGAGGCCGGGCCGCATTCGCTGCTCGCGGCCGCACGCGCCCCTACGCCGCCGTCGCGACGGGACGATCTTCTGACGCAAGCCGCGGCACGTGCACGCGCGTCCGGCGCGCGTTCCGAAGAGATCGACGCGCTCTTCGCCCTCGCGGCGAGCCCGAAGCAGCGAACGAGCGCGCTCTTGTGCAGGCTCGAACGACTGACGCGCGACGCGGGTACGACGGCGACGCATCCGCAGGTGATCACTTGGCTCGACGACGCGGCGCGCGCCGACGCGACGCTCGCGCCGCTGGCGCTGCGGCGACGTGCGGAGAAAGCGGCGCGGGAAGGCGACGCGGCGACCGCGTCGGCGCTCGTCGCGGAAGCACGCGAAGCCGCGCGCGCGCTCGGCGACGCCGCGGGTGAAGCGCTCGCGCTCGCCACGACGGGAGGAGTCGCGCTCTACCGTGCCGATTGGGCTGCGGCCGACGCGGCGTTTCGCGACGCGCGCGCGCGTCTCGAGTCGGTCGACGTGGGCGACGCCGAGGAGCTCGCGCGGCTCGATCACAATTTCGGCGTCGTCGCGCTCTACCGAGGATCCGTCGCGGAGGCGATCGAAGCGTTCGAGCGGTGCCTCGCGGCGAAGCGGCGGCTCGGCGATCGCTCCGGAATGCGATCGTGCCTCTTGAACCTCGGCCTCGCGCTCGCGAAGGCGGCGCGCCTGGACGAGGCGGATCGCGCACTCGACGAGGCGCTCGCGCTCGCGCGTTCGCTCGGACAGACCGCGGGGCGCGCCTGGTGTCTCGCCGCGCGCGCCGACGTCGCGGTGCGCAGACGCGATCCGCGAGCCGCGTCGATCTCGATCGCCGAAGCCGAGGCGCTCGGCGACGCCGCGCCCTCCGCGGTGCGCGCCGACTTGCAGCTCCTCGCCGCCGAAGTCGCGCTCCTCGAAGGCGACGGACGACGCGCGCTCGGCATCGTCGCGCGCATCGACGCGTCTCTGCGCGCGGACGACGCGATGATCGACGCGCGTGCACGCATCGCGGAGGCGGCCGCGCGCCTCGCCGTTCTCCCTGCCGATTCGCGCGGCGCGGCGCGAGGTGCGATCAAGGCCGCGCGGCAAGCACGTCGCGCGGGGCTCCCGGAGATCGAGGCGCTCGCGCTCGCGGTCGTGCGCCGCGCGCGCTCGCGACGGGTCGAGACGGCTCCAATGCCGTATTCTCCTAGGGTGGGAAACGACGACGCGGATCTCTGGAGATGGCTCGACGCGCTCGCGGTCGGCGAGCGAAGGGCCGACGCCGTCCTCGATCTCGCACGATGGCTCGTGCGCGCGAGCGGGGCCGAGCGCGTCTTCGTCGCCGCCCTCCACGGCCCGAGCGTCGAGCGCGCATGGGGCGTCGATCTCGACGGGCTCGAAATCGGTGACGCGGTTCGGCGCATCGACGCCGATCTCGCGCTCGCCGCGCGCGCGAGCACCGAGCCGATCTACCAACGCGACATCGAGACGCAGGGCGGACGCGGATCGCGCATCGCGATCACCTCCGCAGCGCCCGAAGCAGGCGCGGCCTCGCGCGTTCTCCTGATCCTCGAGCACCGCTTCCGCGTGGGCCACTTCGACGGGCTCGCGGCGGCAGACGCGAAGCGGTGGGCGACGCTCGGCGCGCTCGCTCTCCGCGTCGAGGATCGCGACGACGTCTCCGCGATCTCCGCACGCGAGGACGACACGGATTCTCCGCTCGACGCGACCCGACCTCCGCGACGCGCCGTCATTCCCGCCGCCACCACGGCGATTCCGGTCCTCGAATCGCGGCGCAGCTTCCCGTCGATCGTCGGAACGAGCACGCAGCTCCGCAAGGCGCTCGCGCGCCTGGACGCGGCGATCGACACCGATCTTCCGGCGCTCGTCGTCGGCGAGACCGGCTCCGGCACGGAGCTCTTCGCGCGCGCGCTCCACGACCACGGCCCGCGCGCGAAAGCGCCGTTCGTCGCGGTCAACTGCGGCGCGATACCCGACGCGCTGTTCGAAGCGGAGCTCTTCGGTCACGCGCGCGGCTCGTTCACGGGTGCCGAACGCGCGCGTCCCGGACTCGTCGCGCGCGCGGAAGGCGGGACGCTCCTCCTCGACGAGATCGGCGAGCTCCCGCTCGGACGTCAGGCCGCGCTCCTTCGCGCGCTCGAATCGCATCGCTTCCGCGCCGTCGGCAGTGACGAAGAGCGACCGTTCGACGTGCGGATCGTCACGGCGACGAATCGCGATCTCGACGCCGCGGTCGAGCACGGCACCTTCCGCCGCGATCTCCTCTTCCGCCTCAACGTCATCGAGATCCGCGTCCCACCGCTGCGCGAACGCCCCGAGGACATCCCGATCCTCGCGCGCGCGTTCCTCGAGCGCGCCGGCTCGCACGCGGAGATCTCGACGGAAGCGATGTCCGCGCTGCTGTCGTACGACTGGCCCGGCAACGTTCGCGAGCTCGAGCACCAGATGCAGCGGCTCGCCGCGACGCGCATTGATCGCATCCTCGAAGAGCACCTCCCGCGCGCCGCACGCGCGCAGCGCCGCGACCCGTCGAAGCGCGTCGTCGCGATCGCAACCGCGGCGTCGCCGCGACGACGGGAGCGCGCCACCGAGAGCGAGGAACGCGTCGAGGTCGAACGCGCGCTCGCCGACGCGGGCGGCAACATCAGCCTCGCGGCGCGCCACCTCCACCTGACGCGACACGGTCTCAAGAAGCGAATGGTTCGTCTTGGAATGCGGCCGCCGGCGATCGGCGACCGACGGAGCACGTCATGAAACGATTCTTCCTCGCAGGCTTGGTCACGATCACCGCGTCGTGCGGCGGCTCGACCGGAGTGACCGACACGCACGCCGACGCAGGCGACGCCGCGAGCGCATCGTGCAGCGCGACCGCGGTCGACGGCATCCTCGTCGCGAGCGGCGGCGCCAACAACGCGCTCGATCCGCTCGGCTATCCTTCGTACGCCATCGACGGATGCACGCTCGTCTACGTCGCAGGATCGACGACGCCCGGCGCGGGCGGCGCGCTCGTCCTCCGCGATCTCGCGTCCGGCACCGAGACCGTGCTCGATCCCGCGAGCGCAACGCCGCGTCGCCCGAGCATCTCCGACGACATGATCGCGTGGGAAGCGAGCGACGGCGTCGTCGCGCGCAAAGCCGGCGTCACGTTTCGCCTGACCGGCTTCGCCTACCCCGCGGGAGAGCCGCGCGCGACGACCGACGCCGTCGTCTTCACCGCGTTCCTTCAGCCACACGGCGACAGCGACGTCTATCTCTGGATCCCCGGCGACAAGCGCATCCCCCAGGCGATCGCGACGGGCCCCGGCGAGCAGCGCTTCGCCGACGTCTCGCCGACGCTCGTCGCGGTCTCGGATTTTTCCGAAGATCCCACCGGCACGTTCGACGACACGCGCCTCAGTCTCTCCGACATCGTCATCTACGATCGCGCGACGCTCGCGAAGACCGTTCGCCACCTCGGCGGCAAGCAAGCGTTTCCGATGCTCTCGCGCGACGGGCGGGTCGGCTATCTCGATTGGGACACGGTGCACCCCGAGCCCAAGCTGAGCCAGTGGGCGCTCAGCGTCGGCGACGCGCTCTCGCCGCCCGCGGGCGACGCGAACGCGAAAGGGACCGGCACCGTCCTCACGAACACGCCGTACGTACGTCCGTCCGTACGCGGCGCGTTCCTCGAGTGGGTCGACGAGTCGGGAGGAACGAGCGCGCTCTTCCGCCGGCCGATCGATCTCTCCGCGCCCGCGACGACCGCGCTCTCCGGCGTCGCGCTCCTCGGTCCGGTGGCGGGCGCGTCGGTGACGGTGGTCGGGACGCAGACGCGCGAAGGAATCGCGCTGCGCGGCGTCGCGCGCTGAGCCGCGCGCACACGACTCGACCTCCGGCTTCGTGGTAGGAAGCCGGTCCGAGAATGAGCACCGACGCGCAACAGACCTCCGCGCCCGTCCACTCGCGCGAGTTCATCAAGCGGCGCACGCTCAACTGGCTCGTCCTCGGCGCAAGCTACGCCGCGTACTACATGGCGCGCTACAACCTCGCGATCGCCGACAAGACGATCGGCGACGCGCTCGGCTTCGATCGCACGCGGATGGGCGATCTCAAAGGGATCGGCAAAGCGGTCTACGGAACTTCCGCGCTCCTCAACGGCCCCCTCGCGGATCGCCTCGGCGGCAAACGCACGCTCCTCATCGGGCTCATGGGGACGTTCGTCGCGAGCTTGCTCTTCGGCGCATGCGCGTTCCTACCGATTCGCGGCGGATGGATCTTCGGCCTGCTCGCGGCCGCGTGGGCGCTCAACAATTATTTCCAATCGTACGGCGCGCTCTCGATCGTCAAGGTCAACGCCGCGTGGTTTCACCTTCGCGAGCGCGGGACGTTCAGCGGGATCTTCGGCGGGATGATCCAGAGCGGGCGCTTGCTCGTCTGGGCGCTCGGCCTGCTCGCGCTCGGGATGGCGGTGCCGTGGCCGTGGCTCTTCCTCGTGCCGGGAATGATCCTCATCGTCTTTCACTTCCTCGCGAAGCGCTACGTCGAGAACAGTCCAAAGGACGCAGGGCTCGGCGATCTCGACGTCGCCGACGCGTCGTCGGGCGACACCGAAGAGAAACCGGGCGTCCTCGCGATCGTGAAACGCGTCTTCACGAACCGCGCGATGCTCACGATCGCGTTCGCCGAGTTCTGCACCGGCTTCGTGCGCAACGGCACCGACGAGTGGTTTCCGCGCTACATGCAGGAGGTCTACACCGTCAACCTCAAGGACCCGAAGCTCCTCCTCACGGCGATCGGCGCTCCCATCTCGGCCATCTGCGGCGGGCTCATTTGCGGTTGGGTGTCGGATCGTTTCTTCGCGTCGCGCCGCGCACCGGTCGCGTTCTTCGCGTACGTCGGCCAAGCGCTGTGCATGCTCTTCCTCGGGCGCGTCAGCTCGATGGGCGAAGCGGGGATGATGCTCGTCATCAACTCGTTCTTCGTCCAAGGCACGCACGGAATGCTCACGGGCGTCGCGTCGATGGACTTCGGTGGCAAAAAGGGCGCGGCCACGGCGGCCGGCTTCTTCGACGGATGCCAGTACTTCGCCGGCGCCGTCGGCGGCTTCGCGATCGGTCGCCTCGTCACGAGCTACGGGTGGGGTGCGTGGCCGCCGCTGCTCACCGGCTTCGCGACGCTCGGCGCGATCTTGATGGCGACAATGTGGAACGCGCGACCCGGTCGCAGCGGTCACTGATTGATCGCCCGAGTCGCCTGACTCACTCCGCCGCGGCGGCCTCGAGCTGCTCGGCCTCGGCCTTCTTCTTCGGCGCGTCGAAGCGACGGACGCTCCATGCATGTTGCACGAAGTACGCGAAGATCCCCTCGGGGAACACGACGCCGCCGCTGAGGCCATACGCCTTCGGCTTCTCGCCCTTTGGCAAGTACACCGTCCCGAACATCCAATCCCAAATAGCGAGCTTGGTGCCGTAGTTGATGCCGCCTTCGGTGAGGTGGCTCGAGTGATGCCAGCGATGCGCCTCGGGCCCGTTGATGACGCGCTGGAGCCAGCCGCTTCGCACGTTGATGTTCGAGTGGATGTACATCCCCCAGGTCGCGTCGATGACCCCCTTCACGAGCCACAGATCCGCGCTCGCGCCGAGGAGCATGTACGGCGCGTACTCGATCGTCTGGTTGATGATGATCTCGACGGCGTGCGATCGCGATCCCGCGAGCCAGTCGACGTTCTTCACCGAGTGATGCGCCTCGTGGATCCGCCAGAGGTACTTGTTCGTGTGTTGCAGACGATGAAACCAATAGATGTAGAAATCGTGCACCACGAACAAGACGCCGAGCTGGAGCCATAGCGGCCAACCCGAGATCAAGTGAAGGCGTGAGAGCCCGGTGCCGGCGTCGAGCACGTCGACCGTCAACCACTTGATGAGGAGACCGAGCACGTAGCTCTGGACGAGCGTGTACCAGAAGAAATCGGTGAAGAAGCCTTCGCGAAAAAACTTCTGACGCCGCTCGGTCGGCTCGTACGGAAACAATCGCTCGAGGGCGATCATGAAGAGCGCCCACGAGACGATGAGGATCGGCGACAGGATCTCCCACGGCGGCATCGTCAACCTCGCACCTGCGGACGCTCGCGCCTCAGGCGCCGTTCGTCAGCGCGCGACGTCCGCGGCCGCTCGTTCCATTGGCCACGTGAGCGTTGGAGCCGTTCGTTGCGGGGGCGCCGTTGCCGTTTGCCGCCGCGGTGTTCGCGGCGATTCCCGGCTGGCTCGGGTGGACGCCGCTCTCTTCTTCGCCGTGGACGCGACGAAGCTTCTTCCGCGCCGCGAGCTCGCCCTCGTGCACGCGCTTGATGCCGTCGCCGAGCGACCGCTCGATGTCGCGGATGTTCGCGACCAGCCGAACGAGGCCGATGATCTCGACCGACGCGGCCTGATCCGTCCCCCACATCGTGCGGTCGAGCGTGATGTGGCGTTCGACGAACGTCGCGCCCATCGCCACCGCCGCCCACGACGGCGACAGCCCGACCTCGTGCCCCGAGTACCCGATGGGCACCGTCGGATACATCGACTTGAGCGTGTGAATCATCTTGAGGTTGAGCGCCTCGACCGGGCACGGATACGTGGACGTCGAGTGCGCGACGAGGAGGTTGTCCTCGCCGATCGTCGCGAGGCTTCGCTCGATCTCCTGCAGCGTCGACATCCCCGTCGACATGATGAGCGGCTTGCCCGTCGACTTCATCTTCGCGAGCAGCGCGTGATCGGTGAGCGACGCCGACGCCGCCTTGTAACAAGGCGTGTCGAAGCGCTCCATGAAGTCGACCGACGCTTCGTCCCAACACGACACGAACCAATCGATGTGTCGCTCTTTGCAGTAGCGATCGATCTCGCGGTAATCGCGCGCGCTGAGCTCGACCTTGTGGCGATAATCGATGTACGTCATCCGCCCCCAGGGCGTGTCGCGCTCGATGTACCACTGGTCCTTTGGCACGCAGAGCTCTGGAGTCCGCTTCTGGAACTTCACCGCGTCGCAACCTGCGAGCACGGCGCCGTCGATGAGCTTCTTCGCGACCTCGAGCGAGCCGTTGTGGTTGATGCCAATCTCCGCGATGACGAAGACCGATTGGCCATCTCCCACGTGCCTGTCGCCGATTCGAACCACCGCTCCGTCGTTCATGGCTTTCCTCATGTCGCAGCTACGTGCGAACTCGTGACTACAGTCCCGACCTAAACGGACGTACGCACCCGTGAGCTCGACGGATCACCGCCGCTCCTCACGAAGCTCCAAAATCCAGTCCGCGAAATCACGAAACGCCCCCTGTCCGCCAGCCGCGGTGCTCGCGAAGATCGCCGCTGCTTTCACCGCGGGAATCGCGTCCAACGGCGCCGCCGTCAATCCGCTCTCACCTACCGCGTGCAAGATGCCCAGGTCGTTCACGTCGTCTCCGATATAGGCGAGCTGATTGACCACCAGCCCTGTCGTTTGCAAGATCACTTCCAGATGCGCGAGCTTGTCTTGGACGCCGAGGTATACGTGCGAAAGGCGTAGTTTCTTCGCGCGGGCGGCGACGGATGGCGACGTCTCGCGCGTTAGAAATGCTGTCGCGATTCCGACATTTCGCAGCCTCTCGACACCCATTCCGTCGCGCACGTTGAACGCCTTCATCTCTTCGCCGCGCGCGGAATAATAGACGCGCGCGTCGGTGAGGACGCCGTCGACGTCGCTGATCACGAGGGCGATGCGGCGTGCTCGCGCGCGAAGCTGGGCGCGGGATATTTTCTCGGCTGCGCGCCGCCGCGTTCGCACCGTCACCACGCCGTCCACCCTCCGTCGACGACGAGGTTCGCGCCGGTCATGTACGCCGACTCGTCGCTCGCGAGGAAGACGACAGCTCCACGATAGTCATTTGGTCTAGCCATGCGCTTGAGTGGAGTCCGCTTCGCATAGGCATCGATGAACCAACTATCCTGTCCGTTCTCCACGCCGCCCGGAGACAGCGCATTGACGCGCACGTTTTTCTCTCCCCAATACGCCGCGAGAAAGCGCGTGAACGAAATCACGGCGCCCTTCGTCACCGGATAGGCGGCGGATTTGTAGAAGCTTTGCGTGCCGTCGGGCTGCACGTAGAGCGATTGATCGGGCGCGACGATGCCGTAGGTGGAGGCGACATTGACGATGCTCCCAGCTCGATGCTGCGCCATCACCGCGCCGATCGTCTGGCAGCAAAGGAACATCCCGGTGACGTTGACGTCGAGTGATCGCTGCCAAAGAGCGAGCGGGTAGTTCTCGAACTTCGAAAGCTCGGCGGCCGCGGCGGGGCTCTCAAACTTGTCGTTGATGGCGGCGTTGTTGACGAGGACGTCGACGCGACCGAACCGCGCGATCACCGCGTCGCGGAGCGCAACGACCGACGCTTGCTTGGTGATGTCGGCGCCGAGCCCGATCGCATTCGTGAGCTCGCGCGCGAACGCTTCGCAGCCCGCTCCGTCGACGTCCGTCGCGACGACCTTCGCGCCGGCTTCGGCGAGCGCACGGCAATGCTCCTTACCGAGGAGCCCAAGCGCTCCGGTCACGATCGCTACCTTGTCTTTCAGATCGAACACGTCCGCCCCCGGGCTCAGCGCGCTTTCGGTTTGGTGTTGAAGTTGCTCGTCTTGCGAAACACCGCCGCGACCGGCTCACCGCGAAGCGCCCCCTTCACGTTCGCCGCGTCGACCGCCGCCTTCAGGATCGGCAGCACCTCGTTGTACGCCGCAAGCGTGTGCGCCACGTCGGCGTCCGAGTGCGCGAGCGACATGTTGTGAAAGCCACCCCACAACACACCGCGCTTGATGAGCTCTTGCTGCACGAGCGACTTCATCTCGAGCGGGCTCGCTGCTTTGCCGCCCGTCGCCGCAGGATCGGCGAACGTCACGATCGTCCGGCAATCGAAGCCGCTGCACGCCGTGTACGGCATACCGAGCTCGCGCGCGATGTGGTTGTATCCTTCACGCAATTTCTTCCCCTGCGCGGCGAGGTGCGCGGGGACCTTCTTGTCGCGAAGCTCGCCAATGGTCGCCTTGGCCGCCGCGAGCGACAGCGCCTCGCCACCGAACGTCGTGAAGAAGAAGACGTCCTTGTCGAGGAGCTGCATCACGTCGCGCCGTCCCGTCAGCATCGAGAGCGGCATCCCGTTCGCGACCGCCTTCGAGAAGCACGCGAGGTCGGCCTTCACGTCGAAGTATTCCTGCGCGCCGCCGAGCGCGAGTCGAAAACCCGTCCACATCTCGTCGAAGACGAGCAAGGTCCCGTTCTTCGTGCAGACGTCGCGGAGCTTCTTCAAGAAGTCGTCCTTCGGCGCCTCGAAGACGATCGGCTCCAAGATCACGCACGCGACGTCGTCGTCGAGCGAGTCGATGACCCCTTGGATGTCGTTGTAGTTGAAGGTGTAGGTCAGATCCTGAGTCGCCTGCGGGATGCCTTTGTTGCGATCGGTGACCCCGATGTACCAGTCGTGCCACCCGTGATACCCGCAGCAGAGCACCTTGTTTCGCCCCGTGAACGCGCGCGCGAGGCGCACCGCAGCGGTCGTCGCGTCGCATCCCGTCTTGCTGTAGCGGACGCTCTCGGCGTTCGGCACGACGTCGCGCACGAGCTCCGCGACTTCGACCTCGAGCGGGTGCATCTGCGAGAACGTGATCCCGTCGCGAAGCTGTTCCACGATCGCGCGGTCGACCGCGTCGTTGCAGTACCCGAGCGACAGCGGGCCGATCCCCATTTGGTAATCGATGTACTCGTTCCCATCGACGTCCCAGACGTGCGATCCCTTGCCGCGCGCGACGTACTTCGGCGCAACGCCGTTCACGTATTGCGCGGGCCCCTTCGCGAGCGTCTGCGTGTACGCCGGGATGAGGCCAGTCGCGCGCGCGTAGAGCGCATCGCTCTCGGTGATGGTCGGGTACGAGTCGTTCATCTTCACGCCGTTCGCCATCTCATTCCCCTCTCTCGATGATCCGTCGCGCGAGCGCTTCGCCGGTGAAGCCTTCGTGCTCGAGCACATCGGCGAGGAGCGCCGGCTTGAACCAGCGTTCCTCGAGAGCGATCGGAAGTACGTCGGCGGTGAGTCGACGTTTCAAGAAGACTTCACCGACGATCGAGTAGAGGCCGCCCGTGAGAAAGTGATCCTCGAACGTGACGAGGAGCTTCGCTTCCCTCGCCGCGCGCACGATGACCTCTTCGTCGATCGGCTTGAGCGATCGCAGGTTGACGACGCGGACGCTCTTCCCTTTCGCCTCGAGGATCTCCTTCGCCTTGATCGCTTCGCGCAAAAGAAATCCGTATGTGAGGATCGCGACGTCGCGTCCCTCGCCGAACGTCTCGGCTTTTCCGATCGCGTAGTCGCTCGTGTGCTCGACGGCGGCTTTGCCCGCGTAATAGCGGACGTAGACCGGCGACGGACTCTCGATGATCTTCGGCAGCGCTTGCACGAGCTCGATCTCGTCGGCCGGACAGACGACCTGCATGTTCGGGATCCCGCGCATCAACGCGATGTCCTCGATCGCCTGATGCGTCGGCCCGTTTCCGTCCGACAGAAATCCCGGCACACCGCCGACGAGCTTCACCGGCAGACCCGCGATCCCCACGTCCGTCCGAATGAACTCGAAGGCGCGCAGCGTGAGGAACGTCGCGAGCGAATGGCAAATCGGAATGCGACCGCGAAGCGCGAGGCCGGCCGCGGCGCCGATCATCGTCTGCTCGCAGATGCCGACGTCGATGAAGCGCGGACCGAGCTTCGGCGGCAAGTTGCGAATCGCTGCGCGGTTCTCGGCCGTCATGACGACGACGTTCGTGTTCGTTTGTGCGATCGTCTCGAGCGTTTGTTCGTAGCCCATCACCGCACCATGAGCGTTTCGGAGGTGAGCTTCGTCCGGGCGGCGCCGTGGAGCTCGTTCAACAACATCGCGACCTCGTCGTGCGAGAAGTTCACGAACCAGCGATCGGCGCGCTTCTCGATGCTCGGCAAGCCTTTGCCGCGCACGGTGTCGCAGATGACGACGCTCGGCTTTCCAGTCGCGAGGGGGAGCGACGCGAACGCGCCGTCGAGCGCGCCGAAGTCGTGGCCGTTCACGCGCTTCACCGACGCGCCGAACGCTTCGAACTTGTCGGCGAACGGCTCGAGCGGGATGAGCTCCTCGGTGCGAATGTTTGCTTGGAACTCGTTGCGATCGACGACGACGACCAAGTTGTCGAGCTTGTGCGCGCTCGCGACGAGCATCCCTTCCCAGATGGTTCCCTCGTCGCACTCGCCGTCACCGAGCACGACGAACACCCTATTTTTCGTGCCTCGCATCCGCATGTCGAGGGCGATCCCGATCGACACCGAGAGCAAGTGCCCGAGCGATCCCGAATGGAACTCGACGCCCGACACCTTGCGGTTCGGGTGCCAGTAGAGCGAGTCGTTCGTCTTCAAGTGATTCGCGAGGCGCGCCTTTTCGATGAAGCCGAGCTCGGCGAGCGTCCCGTACAGCGCGGGGACGTCGTGCCCCTTCGAGAGGAGCAAGTAGTCGCGGTTCGGATCCCCCACCGTCTTCGGCGAGACGTTCAGAACGCGCGAATACAAATGCACGAGCAGGTCGGCGCACGACAGCGACGCCCCGATGAAACATCCACCGTCGGTCGACATGCGGATGATGTGCTCGCGTACACGGAGCGCGAGCGCTTCGAGATCGGCGTGCTTCGAGGCGGGCGTTGCGATGGGTCGAGCGAGAGTGACGTCGTTCATGGTTCCGAAGCTCTGGTTGCGGAGGGGTGCACGGTCTTCAGATCGTTCAAGTGATGGCGGTACCAATTGACGCCTGCGTAACGATGGTTGAGCGCGGCGACGTCGGGGCGTGACGCGAGGAAATCGACGATCTCGCCGAGCATGAACACCGGGCGCGCCGTCGTGTAGAGCGCGTCGTAGACCGCGGCGATGAGCGCGTAGTCGTCGGCGTAGTCGATCGTGAAACGGTGAGTCATCGAGTAGTCGAGCCCGGTCTCCCAGGTGACGTTGCCGACGCGAAATCGCTGCGGCTGATCCCAGAGGAACGGCGTCGTGTGCTCGCGCTCGTGCGGCTTCTTCGCCTCGCGCCAGGCGATCTCGAGCGCACCGAACGGCATCACCTCGACGTCGTTGCCGTCCGGGTAGGTCGCGGGGTGTAAATTCGACACGAAGTCGAAGCTCTCGTGGGCCGCGTGAAACACGGCGAGGACGCGGTCGATCGCGGCGGGATCGATCAACGGACAATCCGACGGGATCTTCACGACGACGTCCGCGCTCGCGGCGCGCGCCGCTTGGTAGTGCCGATCGAGGAGATCGGTCGGATGCCCGCGAAAGCAGTCGATGCCCGCGCCGGCGCACAGCTCGACGACCGCGTCGTCCGCGGCGTCGGTCGTGGTCGCGACGACGAGATCGAAGGGCGTCTTCGCAGCGCGCACGCGCTCGACCATCCGCACGAGGAGCGGCGCCCCCGCGAGCGGCATGAGGATCTTCCCCGGCAGCCGCGACGATCCGGTCCGCGCTTGCACGACCACGAGCGTTCGATTCACGCGCGCGCCTCGCTCTCCACGGCGCGCATCCGCGCGCGAACCGCCATCGGCAGCGCGAGCACCTCGCGGCACACGTCGGCGATGTTCTTCGCGGAGGTCGCGCCATTCTGGATCGGCGCGAGCTTCGCGAGCTCGTCCTTGTCGAAGTTCGTGTGAACCTCTTTGCCGAGCGCCATCCCAACGAACACCGTCGACGACCACTGCGTGATCAGAGCGTCGCAGTTCGCGATCATCTCCTCGGCGCTCCCGTCCTGGAAGACGAGCGCGTCCGGCGCGACGGCGTGGATCTCGCGCGTGCATCGCGCGAGGTTCTCGTTCGGGTGAAGCTTGAAGACGAGCTTCCGCCCGTTCGCGATCGCCACCGCGCGACGGATGAACCGCTTGCGAAAATCGATCTTCCCCGTCTCGCGCGTGTCGGACGTGCACACGAGTGCATAGCCGTGATGCGGGAACGTGTTGGCGTTGAAGCGCCGACAGTCGTCGAAGTTCGGAATACCGGTCGCGACGATCTTCGCGGGATCGGCGCCGTTCTTGATGAAGTGCCGGCGATAGCCCTCGCTCGCGACGCAGTAGCGATCGTAGAGGTTGCTCATGCCGGTCGTCGCGGTGCCGGCGAACCACCGCGGGAGGAATCGAAAGCGCTTCACGAGTCGGAAGACGAGCCCCTCGGGATCGAGGATCCCTTCTTGGACCATCACCAGGCGGTGCTTCCGGACGTTCTTCGGCACGACCATGTCGGTGCAGCCGACGACGAGATCGTAGTCGCCTCGTTTGCCGTCGAGATCGATCGCGAGATTGTGTGCGTTCAAATAGTCGATGCACCAGCCGCGCCGTTTGTTCCCGCCGATCGAGATCTCGATGAGCCCGAGCTGGCGCATCACAGTGACGGTGCGATCTCCGTAGTACGGCGTGAAGTGCGCGTCGCACTCGGGAAACGCGCGGGCGACTTGATGCAGCTGGGTCGTCTGGTTCATCGATCCGCAGATGAACAGGACCTTGGGCGCGGAGGTCATTCTGCCGGACGTCATGGTGCCGCCTGAGCAGATGCCGCAGCGGGCTCCGCCGGTTCGGACGAAACGATCGCGGGCTTTCCGCGGAGCAGCAGGAGGAGCGCGTAGCCGATCGCGATCCAGAAGAGCTCCTTCGCGCGCTTGAGCAAGACGAAGGCCGCGCCGATCGTCGAGGCGCCCGGGTAGCCGAGCGCGCCGAGGTACGCCATGTAGCCGAGGTCGAGCACGCCGAGCCCACCCGGCGCGAAGAACGCGAGGTTTCGGAGGAGAGAGAGCCCCGCTTCGAACGAGAGCACCTCGGCGTAGCTGACCGGCGCGCCGAGGACGCGCAGGATGACGAACGTCTCGACCGACTCCATGAGCCACGCGGCGACGAAGAGCGCCGACGCGCCGATCTCGCGCTCTCGTCCCATCGTCGCGAATCGCGCGAAGAGCGCGTCGGTCGCGACGAATTGGTGGCGCCGACCGTCCAGCCACCCGCGCAGTCGCTGCGACGGGAGCTTTCCGAGGAGCGCGTGGAGTCGCTCGACGACCGCGCCGCGCGACAGCGTCGCCGCCATCGCGATCGAGAGCCCGAGCGGAACGAACGCCGACGCGAGCACGAGGAACGGGAGCCCATCGAAGCCGATGATTGCCCGCGAATGCTCGCGCAAGAACGCGAAACCGACGACGACGCTCACGAGGATGTAGAGCCCGTGGCCGCGCATCTGCAGCCACTTCTTGCCGGCCATGCCCGCGACCGCCTCGCTACCCGGAACGCCGCAGCGTCGGTTGAAGAGATACGGGTTGAGCGATTCGGCCAAGACGCCGCCGGCCGGGAGGCTCATGTTCACGGCCTCCGACGTCAGGCGCACGCCGACGATTTGCCCGAGCTTGGTCCTGCGGCCGAGCACCCCGAAGAGCACGCGGCAGGCGAGCGAATCGAAGAGGATCGCCCCGAGAAACGGCGCCGCGATGATGACCACCCACGGCCCCGCCGCGACGATGAGCGCGGCCGCGCGCGGCAGGTCCGCTTGGACGAGCGCGCGAACGAGGAATCCGACGGCGACGGCGCAGGCCATCCACTTGAGGATCGCGCCCCACGGCACCCGATGCTTCGCCGCCACGAAGCCGGTGCTTAGCTCATTTCCAGTAGGCGAAACAGCCCGCGTGTGCGAACCGCCGTTCGCGCCGGCCGAGTGTAAGGCGAGCCCGTGTGCGTCCGTTTGTGGAGTGAATCCCATGCGCTCTGCTGGTCCTTACGCCGGGGCATCCCACGAGGATGCATGCGCCGCGCCCTTTCCTCCGATGCTCGAGGCACGTCGTGGGTGCCTCTTGCCAACGCGTGCCTCGCCTGCTCCTGTCTGCACGTCATGACGCTCCGTCCCCTTCTCGTCGGCCTCGGCGCCGTCGGCCTCTTCGTGATCGTGAGCTGCGCGAGCATGCCCAGGGCCCCTATGCCGCGCCAAGCGCCGGTCGGACCCGAGCCAACGACCGTCGATGAAGCGCAAGCCGACATCGATCGTTGGGGCGCGCAGCTCGGTCTGAGCCCGGTGCCGACGACGACGTCGAGCGGCGCGGGCCCTGGAGCGGGACCGGGACGCGACCCCGCGAGCCCGACCGCCGCGCCGCCGTCGCCGTCTCCTCAGTCGGCGCCGCCTACGACGGGAGTCGATCGTCCGAGCGCCGGCGGCGACAGCGCGGATCGCACGTCGGACGCGAGCAGCTCGGCGAGCGAGTGCGCGACGCCGTGTCGCGCGATCGCGTCGATGCGGCGCTCGGTGGCCGCGCTGTGCCGAATCGCAGGCGACGAGGATCCGCGCTGCGTCGCCGCGCGACGAACGCTCGACGAAGGAGAACGACGCGTCGCACGCTGCGGTTGCTGATCGAAACGAAGCTGTCCCGGGACACTTCGAAATCTGTCCGGGACAGGCTGCAGGTCGCATAACCTCACGGAACTCCACGACGCGAGGATCGGCACACGCGTTGAAGAGGTGGGCGCCATGCCGCTCTCTCCTCGCTCGCTCATCGTTGCAGTCGTCGCGCTCGTCTCGCTGCTCGCTCGCGCAAGTCCCGCGCGTGCCGAGCCTTGGTTCGGTTGGCGCGACAATCGCACCGAAGATCGGTTCTCCGAGGGCGACTTCGACGAAGAGGACATCGTCGCGATGCGCCTCGGGCGCGGCCACATCGGGGCGAGCGATCTGCGCGCGCGCAGCTGGCTGACGCTGCGCGGTCTCTACGCCGAGCGAGCCGGAGGCGCGCGAGAGATTGGCCTCATGGCCGTCCTCGGTCTCGCGCTCGACAAGATCTCGGCGGGCCCGGTGCATCGCACGCGCGATCCCATGCACACGTTCGCCGACGGCGCCGCGCCGCGTCCGCCGCCGACGCCGACGTCGACATCGACGCCAACACCTGCGGCATCGGCCATGGCGCCGCGGCTCATCGTCACTCCACTCACGGCGCGATCGTGCGTCGCTGCGGCGTGGCGTGCGTCCGGTCTCGGGGTCGACGACGCGCGCATCGACGCCATCGTCGCGCGCGCGCGGCTCAGCGCCGTCCTCCCAGAGACGCGGCTTCGCGTGATGCGCCGTTTCGACGACACGTCGCGCACCGACACGTCGACGACGACCGACACGCAGCGCCTCTACGACACGACGGGGGCGAACCTGTGGCTCGAAGCGCGCTTCACCTGGCGCCTCGATCGCCTCCTCTACGCCGACGACGAGCCGACGCTCGAGCGCGTCCGACTCGAACGGCAAGACGCACGCGCGCGCGTCTCGGCGCGTGTCCTCGAAGCGCTCTTCGCGTGGCAGCGCGCGTGGCTCGACGTCGCCGCCAGCCTCGCGGGATCGCGCGAGCAGCTCGAAGCGACGGTGCGAATGATGGAGGCCGAGACGGCGCTCGACGTGCTCACCGCCGGGTGGTTCGGCGCCTGGCGCGCGACGCAAACCGCGCTGCCGCCACCGTAACCGTGTGCCGCGAGGGCGACGCCCTTGGACTAGGCTGGCGATTTCGGCTAAACGCCTGTTCTTCCGATGCTCAGCGAATCGCGCGAAAAGCTGGCCGACCTCCAAAGGCGCCTCATGGCGCTAAGGGGGCATCTTTGACCTGCCCAAGCTGAGGGCGCAGATCCAAAAGCTCGAGGAGCAGACGCTCGCTCCGGGTTTCTGGGACGACGCAAAGAAGGCGCAATCGGTCACGCGCAAACGTTCGAGCATCGAGCAGCTCGTCGACACGACCGAGAAGCTCACGCGCGACGTCGAGGACGCAGGCGTTCTCCTCGAGCTCGGCGCATCGGAGAACGACGACGCCACGCTCAAGGAAGCCGAAGCGCAGATCGCTCCGATCGAGAAGCGCGTTCGCGGCGCCGAGCTCGCGCGCATGCTCTCGGGTCAGGTCGATCACGCCAACGCGATCGTCAGCATCCACCCCGGCACCGGCGGGACCGACGCGAAGGACTGGGCGCAGATGCTCCTTCGCATGTACTTGCGATGGTGCGAGCGGCGCGGCTTCAAGACCGAGGTCCTCGACTACCAAGAGGGGGACGAAGCGGGGATCGACGGCGCGTCGTTCAGCGTCACCGGCGATCACGCGTTCGGTTACCTGCGCGCCGAGAACGGCGTCCACCGGCTCGTGCGCATCTCGCCGTTCGACGCCAACGCGCGCCGACAGACGGCGTTCGCCGCCGTCGAGGTCACGCCGGACATCGAGGACGAGATCGACATCGTCGTCAAAGACGAGGACCTCGAGACCACGACGATGCGCGCCGGCGGCAAAGGCGGGCAGAACGTCAACAAGGTCGAGACCGCCGTCCGCATGAAGCACCTTCCGACCGGCCTCGTCGTCGTGTGCCGCGCCGAGCGCTCGCAGCTTCAGAACCGGCGGATGGCGCTCAAGATGATGAAGGGCAAGCTCTACGAGATCGAGATCGCGAAGCGCGAAGAGCAGGCCGCGGCGTACCAGGCGAGCAAGAGCCAGATCGCGTGGGGGAGTCAGATCCGCAGCTATGTCCTCGCGCCGTACCGGCTCGTGAAAGACGTGCGCACGTCGTTCGAGATGGGCAACGTCGACGCGGTCCTCGACGGCGATCTCGACGGCTTCATCGAGGCGTACCTGCTCGCGGCCGCAGGCGGAAACCTGAGAAAGGGCGGCGTCACCGACGAGATCGACGCCGACGCCGAATGAGCCGCACCCCTGGAGGATCCCCATGAGCGACTCGCAATCGAGAGTGACGCAGGTACCGGACACCGACCGTGACGCGAGCTCGGGGGTGACGGCCGAGGACGCGATCGTCGAAGCGCGTCGGGCGAAGGCGGCGCGCGTTCGGGCGCGCGGCGAGAATCCGTTCGCGAACGATCTGAAGGCGCAGCTTCCCGGGAGCGTGACGCTCGACATCGGCGACGTGCGGGCGCGCGCCGAGGCGGCGAAGGTCGAGGGCGGCAAGTACTCCGAGGAGAAGGTGATGGAGCTGTGCGCGGCCGACACGTTCCACGTGCACGGGCGTGTCATCGCGCTTCGGTCGACGGGCGGGCTGTCGTTCTTGCGGCTTCGCGATCGCACCGGCGAGCTGCAGCTGCTCGTCAGTCAGGCGTCGCTCGGCGAGGATTACGCACGCCTCGACGAGATCGACGTCGGCGACATCGTCGAAGCCGAAGGCGCGCTCATGGCGTCGAAGCGCGGCGAGCTGTCGATCGAGCCGAAACGCCTTCGCCTCGTCACCAAGGCGCTCCGCCCGCTCCCCGAAAAGTGGCACGGCCTCACCGACGTCGAGACGCGCTACCGCCAGCGCTACGTCGATCTCATCGCGAACCCCAGCGTCGTCGACGTCTTCCGCGCGCGCAGCATCATCGTCAGCGCGACGCGCGCCATCCTCGACGGCGCGGACTTCCTCGAGGTCGAGACGCCGTCGATGCACACGCTCATCGGCGGAGCGGCCGCGCGCCCGTTCGTCACGCACCACAACACGCTCGATATGAAGCTCTTCATGCGGATCGCGCCCGAGCTTCACCTGAAGCGGCTCATCGTCGGCGGGCTCGAGCGCGTCTACGAGATCGCGCGCTGCTACCGCAACGAGGGGGTGAGCACGCGGCACAACCCCGAGTTCACGATGCTCGAGTTTTATCAGGCGTACGCGACGTACGAAGACCTGATGATCTTCACCGAGCAGCTCATTCGCGGGATCGACGCGCGGCTCGCGGCGGCGATGCCCGCGGCGCACGCGGCGTGGAAGGCGGCGCGTCCGTTCACGATCGACGAGCCGTTCGCGCGCGTGCCGATGGACCACGCCGTCGCGCTCGGCGCCGAGAAGACGCAGATCGCGGAGTGGAAGACGGCGATCGAGACGAAGGGCGGCATGGGGCTCGTCGCTCTCTTGCGCGAGGACTTCGGCGCGAAGATCAAAGAGTGGTCGACGTCGTCACCGCGCGCGAAAAAGGGAATCGACTGGAGCAATTTCCGCAAGGGGCTCGGCAAGTGCGAGAACGACGGCGAGCGACTCTTCGCTTGCTACGAGTACGTCGTCGAGCCGTTCCTCGCCGACGACTTCCGCTCCGCCGACGGCACGCGCTCGCTCCCGGTGTTCGTGAAGGACTACCCGTACGAGACGTCGCCGCTCGCGCGTCGCAACGATGCGCGCCCCGAGCTCGTCGATCGCTTCGAGCTCTTCGTCCACGGCCGCGAGCTGTGCAACGCGTTCAGCGAGCTCAACGATCCCGACGATCAGGCCGATCGCTTCAGCGCCCAGGTCGAAAAGAAGGCCAAGGGGGCCGAAGAGACGATGGACTTCGACGCCGACTACGTCCGCGCGCTCGAGCACGGAATGCCCCCCGCGGCCGGATTCGGCATGGGAATGGACCGTTTGGCGATGATGTTGACCCATGCACCTTCCATTCGCGACGTGATCCTGTTCCCGTTGCTCCGTCCCGAGACATGACCGCGTGAACCCTCGATGAATCCCAGATCGCTCTTGCCGCACCAGGCCGGTATCACGATCGGCTTCGTCGTGATCGGCGTGCTGCTCTTGCTCCTTCGCGCACGGCTCGAGGCGAAGCGCGGCAAGACGGGGCGTGCGACGTGGCTCGCGGTCGCGACGATCTTCGGGCCGCTCTTCGCGGTCGCCGCGTTCTGGAGTCGCAACGTCACCCACGCGACCAAGGTCGCCCTCGGGCGTCACGACGACGTGTTCGCCGCGAGCGTGCTCGGTGGTCTGTGTCTGCTGCTCGTCGGCTGGATCGCCGCGCGCACGTTCGTCGTCGGGACGATCGGTCGGCGTTGGTACCGCGTCGCGATCCGCCTTCTCATCGTGCCAGTCATCGCGATCGGCGGATTCTTCGCCGGCAAGCGCGGACCGACCAAGGCCGTCATCGATCACATCGACACCGTCGCGTCGGGTCTCGCGCTCGTCTTCGCGGTCTTCTTCGTCGTCGGCGTGCTCTCGGCGCTCTTGCCCTGGCTGCTCGATCGCCTCGAAGGGCGCACGTTCGTATCGTTCGTCGCCGCGCGCCACGTCCGCTCCGAGAAGAGCGGGTTTCTCACCGTCATCAGCATCTTGTCCATCTGCGGCGTCGCGATCAGCTCGTGCGCGCTCTCCAGCGTCGTCAGCGTCATGGGCGGCTTCAGCCACGACTTGAAGCGAAAGATCCTCGGCAACAACGCGCACATCGTGATCGACACGACGACGCAGTCGCCGTGGACCGACTACGACGCCGTGCTTGAGCGCATCCGCGCCGTCAAGGGCGTCACCGCGTGCACGCCCGTCGTTCACGGCGAGGTCATGGTGTCGAGCCCGTCGAACCTCGCGGGCGTCATCGTCCGCGGGATCGATCCGAAGACGATCGGCAACGTCATCGAGCTTCCGAACAACATCGAGGTCGGCAAGCTCGCCTACTTGGACGATCCCGAGACGCTCCGCCACCTCCCGCCCGACGAGGTGATCGGCCTCGGACCCGGCGGCGAGCAATACATGAAGGGGCCCGATTTGCCGTCGCTCAACGACGATCTCGATCCCGCCGTGCGCGCCGTCATCGACGCGGGACCGCCGTTACGGCCAGGCATCATCATCGGGCGCGAGCTTGCGAAGACGTTGCACGTCTACGTCGGCGACGAGGTGACGCTCGTGTCGCCGCTCGGCGATCTCGGGCCGATGGGCGTCATGCCACGCACGAAGAAGTTCCGCGTCGCGGCCATCTTCTTCAGCGGGATGTACGAGTACGACGCGAGCCACGTCTACACGACGATGCAGGTCGCGCAGGACTACTTCACCGTGCAGGGGAAAATCAGCGCGATCGACGTGAAGGTCGAGGACGCCGAGAACGCCGACGTG
>JBBQXV010000037.1:0-45793 GCA_038209335.1 Polyangiales bacterium
AAGACGCACTCCGGCGCGATCGATCCGCATTTTTCGCCGGACGGAAAGAGCGTCGCGTACGTGTCGGGCAACGACGTCTACGTCGCGAGCGTCGACGCGACGTCGGACGTCGCGGTCACGAAGGGCGGAACCGACACGCGCACGCACGGCGTAGCCGAGTTCGTCGCGCAAGAAGAGCTCGCGCGATCACGCGGCTTCTGGTTTTCGCCCGAGGGCGATCGCATCGTCTACGAAGAAGCCGACACGTCGAAGGTCGAGGTGTTGACGATCCCGGATCCGTCGCACCCCGAGCAAAAGCCTTACGAGAGCGCGTATCCGCGTGCGGGAAAGGCGAACGCCGACGTGCGGCTCGGGATCGTGCCGGTGCGTGGCGGCGCGACGACGTGGATCGAGTGGGACCGCGCGCGATTTCCGTACGTCGCGACGGTGAAGTGGACGCGCGGCGCGCCGCTCGTGATCTACGTGATGGATCGACTGCAGCAGAACGCCGAGCTTCTCTCCGTCGACACGAAGACGGGCAAGACGACGACGCTCGTGAAGGAGCACGACGCGGCGTGGATCAACTTGGACACGAGCGTTCCGCGTTTCACGCCCGATGGAAAGCAGTTCCTCTGGTCGACCGAGCGCGGCGGCGCGTGGGAGCTCGAGCTGCGCGACGCGACGGGGCAGCTCGTTCGCAAGCTCACGAAGAAAGACTTCGGCTACGACTCCGTCGTCGATCTCGACGCCGCGTCGAGCGTCGCGATCGTGCAAGGGAGCAGCGAGCCGACCGACGCGCGCGTGTTCGCGGTCTCGCTCGCGGGCGGAGAGCCCAAGCCGCTCGCCGGCAATGCGGGCGAATCCGTCCAAGCGACGTTCGGCAAAGGGCACGACGTCTTCGTCACGCGCTACGCGACGCGCGGCGCGATGCCGCGCTACGACGCGCGCTGGGTCAGCGGCGGACATCCGCCCATCGAAATCCCGTCGATGGTCGAAGCGCCCGCGCTCCCCAACGTCGAGGTCACGGACGTCGGCGACGATCACTACCGCGTGGCGATCATCCGGCCGCGCGCGTTCGTCTCTGGTCAAAGGTATCCGATCATCGACGCGGCGTACGGCGGCCCCGGCTTCAACGTCGTCGCGTCGGACGCTTCGCGCTACCTCTTCGAGCAATGGCTCGCCGACGCGGTCGGCGCCGTCGTCGTCGCCATCGATGCGCGCGGCACGCCGGGGCGCGATCGCGCGTGGGAGCGCGCCATCCGCAACAAAGCGCTCGATGTTCCGCTCGACGGTCACGTCGCCGCGCTGAAGGCACTCGCCGCGAAATACCGCGAGCTCGATCCCTCGCGCATCGGCGTCTACGGTTGGTCGTATGGCGGCATGTTCTCCGCCGCGGCCGTCCTCGCGCGTCCGGACGTCTACAAAGTCGCCGTCGCCGGCGCGCCCGTCACCGATTGGCGCGACTACGACACTTGCTACACCGAGCGCTACCTCGGCCTCCCCGAGACGAACGCCGCCGCGTACGACAGCGCGTCGCTCCTCACGTGGGCCGCGCGCGCGACGCCGCATCGCCCGCTCCTCCTCATCCACGGCACCGCCGACGACAACGTCTACTTCATGAACTCGCTCAAGCTCGCCGACGCCCTCGCGCGTGCAGGACGCCCGTTCGAGTTTCTCCCGATCGCGGGCGTGACGCACATGCTCGTCGAGCCCGTGATGATCGAAGCGGTGTGGTCCCGCGCGGCGGAGTTTCTCCGCGCGGGCCTGCGATCGAACGTCAGCGATCCGTCGAGGCAGTAACGCGATTCAGTGCTTCGGGACGCCGCCGCCGGTTGCGGTCGTGCACTTGTCGTTGTGCCTGCGCGAGTCGTCCGGACACATCTGAGCGCACACCTTGCGAATGTCGTCGACGAGCTCGTCGTCGGCACAGTCGTCGTCGGTGAGCGGGCTGTTCTGCGTGCACACCGACACCGCGCCCGACGCCGCGCATGTCATGTCTTGCGAGCAATCTGCATCGGTCTTGCAGTTCTTGAGGCACGCCGGATCATCCGCGGTCTTGCTGAACCCGGTCGGGCACGTCCCCGCCGGAGTCGGATCGGGCGGAGGCGGAGGCGGCGTCACCGACAGATCGGACAACGCGATCGTGTACGCGTCGTGGAGCGACTGCTTCACCATCTTGTCCGACAACCAGGCGTAGCCCTTTTCCGGGCCGCCCCAACGCTCCGTCCAACTGTTGTGGACCAAGAACTGACGCGTCCCGTTCTTCGTCCGGTACCCCGAGAGCACGACCGCGTGCCCGCCGCCCGGCCCTTCCGGATAATCCGGAATCTCGCCCGCGGCCGTCGCAGCCAATCCCCACGACTTCGAATCGATCGTGAACGCGACCCAGATGTCCTTGCCACTCGCGAGCACCCCCGCGAGCGCGTCGGTGTCGGGCGTGCCCGATCCGTCGAAGATGCGCGTGATGTTCGTGATCTTGTATTTGCCTTTGGCGTCGGCGTCTTTGATCTTCTGCTGAACCGCAGGATCGTTGCTCGCCGAGTTTTGTTGGACGCTCGGCGAGAACTCTTCGCCGCACGAGAACTGATTGGGCCCGCTGTACATGCGGCACGCGAGCTTCGGGTCGTACGGCCAGTCGCCTGCCACGGCGAGCGGCTTGAGGTAGTTGCTGTCGCCCGCGTTGCCCATGTTCGGGTAGCCGTAGTGCGACCAGATGTGCATCGGCGAGATGACGTCTGCTTTGTTGAGGCGGCGGATCGCGTTGTCGACGGTCGTCGAGAGCGAGAAGCCGGTGCACGATCCGACGACGTCCTGATCCTTGACCGGTCCTTCGGTGCCGTCGACGCGATGATCGACGGTCGCGGGGAGCGGCGCGTCACCGACCGTCGGCGGCGCTCCGGGCTTCGGCGGCGGAGCCGGCGGCTTCGCCGTTCCGCTGACCGAATCCGCGTCGGTCGACATGGCCCCCTTTCGATAGAGGTGGAGTCGCTTGAGCGGCGAGACGAACCTCGCCTTGGTCATGGGCTGGTACTTGATGCAGTCGATGTGCACGACGACGCCGGGCGCGACCTCCTGCGGACCGCACGGGCTCGGGGCGCGAAGGCGGATCTTCGTCGGGTGGTTCGGCGAGTTCGGATTCCTCGGCGACGAGACGTTTGCGACGACGGGCGGCGGCGTCTGTCGCAGCCCCATGTGCCTTAGGCGCGGGATGTTTCGGGCTTGCGGCTGATTGGCGCTCGGTGCAGTCGGCGGCACGGTCGGCAACGGGTTCGATGGCGCGGGCGGAGGCACGTGGGGCATCGGCGCGGGCGCAGGCGCGGCGGGCGGATTTGCTGCGGTGGTGCCGCCCCCCGTGGACGGCGAGCTCGAGCCCTTCCCCATGTGCACGGAGCCCTGGCACGCAGCCAAAAGCAGCGCGCTCGAAACCAAACCAAGCCTCGACACCTTCATTCTCGATCCTCCTCGCCCCGATGCCCCCAAAGCCGCGCCTTCTGCGTTCGACGACACGCGGGCGCGGAATATTCTGAGCCCCACATCATCCTTCCAAACTCCCGGCAAAGAAAGACTGTTCGTCGGGCGGGGAATGTCGCAGAAGTGGCTTGGTGAGGCACAAGCTCGTCCACCGCGTAGCGATCATCGGCGTGGGGCTCATGGGTCGCCGGCACGCGCGCGTGATGAGCGAGCTTCCGGAGCGATTCCGCGTCGTCGGCGTGGTCGATCGCGACGCGAGCCGTGCGGCGACGGCGGCGCGAACGTGGGACGTGCCGATCTTGGTCGACGAGGCCGAAGCGATCGCGGCGGCAGATCTGATCGTCATCGCGACGCCGATCGCGACGCACGCGACGCTGGCGATCGCCGCGCTCTCGGCGGGGTGCGACGTGCTCGTCGAGAAGCCGGTGTGCGCGAGCGCGGCGGAAGCGCGCGCCGTCCTCGCAGTCGCGGCGCGCGAACGTCGGCAGTTGTTCGTCGGGCACTCCGAGCGATTCAATCCGGTCGTCCGTGCGTTGGCGCGCCTCGTTCGCGAGGACGCGGTCGTCGCGATCGAGCTGCATCGCATCGGCGCGGGGCGTGTGCCGCTCGCGGACGAACCGGGCGTGCTCGTGAACCTCGGCGTCCACGATTTCGATCTCGCGTCGTACCTCACCTCCGCGAAGGTCGAGGTGCGGGACGCGGTAGGGCGATCGGGCGACGGGCACTCGACGCCCGAAGATCTCGCGCACGTCCTCCTCGCGACCGACGCCGGTTCGATCGGCCACGTCTACGTGGATCGCACGGCGCGCGTTCGTCACCGGACGGTGCGCGTGACGACGCGCGGCTTCATTTACGAAGGCGACTTGCTCGCGCATCGGCTCGTGCGCACGGCGCGTGGTCTCTCGACGGGCTCGACGGGCTCGACCGAGATCGAGGTACCGCTCCTCGCCGAGGAGCCGCTCGTCGCGCAAGCCCGCGCGCTCGCCGATGCGCTCGACGGCGCGACGCCACGCGAGATCGCGACCGGCGTCGACGGCGCGCGCGCGCTCGCCATGGCCGAGGACGCCTCGCAGCGAATCCGCGCGGCGTCGCGCCTCCACGCCGCTCCGTTCGTGCACGGAGTAACCGCCGAAAAGTTGTAGCGATTCGGCCGCCCCTGTTACCCACGATGCATGCCTCGGTCGGACGATGACCGCCATGCTGCGGTGAAAGAAACGTTTCGGCCCATGCTTCGCGCAGGGGCTCGGTTTTCGCGCGAGGCGTCCCAACGGCCGATCCTCCTGTTCGAGGACGTCTACAAATCGTACCGCGCCGGATCGCCGGTGCTCCGCGGGATGAACCTCATCATCGAGCGCGGTGAGTTCGTCTTCATCACGGGCTCGAGCGGCTCCGGAAAATCCACGCTGCTTCGTTTGCTCTATCGCGCGGAGAAGGTCGACGACGGTCGCATCCTCTTCCTCGGTCGCGACGTCGCGCGCCTCACCGCCGACTCGATTCCATTTCTGCGACGGAACATCGGCGTCGTCTTCCAAGACTTCAAGCTCGTGAACGCGTGGAGCGTCTTCGAGAACGTCGCGATCGCGCTCGAGGTGCTCGGACTTCCGCCGCGCCTCATTCGTTCGCGCGTCGGCGAAGCGCTCGAACGGGTCGGCCTCGCGGGACGCGGCGACGATCCGGCAGGCGTGTTGTCGGGTGGAGAGCAGCAGCGGGTCGCGATCGCGCGCGCGATCGTCGGTGAGCCGGCGCTCAATCTCGCCGACGAGCCGACAGGCAACCTCGATCCGCAGCTCGCGATCGACATCCTCGGCCTCTTCGAAGAGATCAACGAGTCGGGCACGACCGTCCTCTTCGCGACGCACGACCGATCGCTCCTCGAAGTTCGCGCGCGCCGCCTCGTCGTGCTCGACGAAGGCAAAGCGGTCGACGTGCCGCACGGGATCGCGGCCGCCGAGCCGGAAGAATACGACGTCGAGTTCGCGCACTGACTGAAGCTTCATATTCGGAGGAACACGCACCATGTTTTCCGGTGGAACGACGCGCAGGGCCCGTCGCGGCATGCTCCGCGAGTGGCGACTTCACGCGCTCAGTGTCTTCTCGCTCGCGGTCGCGTTCGTTTGCCTCGGCGCCGCGCTCCTCGTCGTCACGAACCTTCGATCGATCGAAGAGCGCTGGGCTCACGCCGGGCGCGCGTCGATCTACTTGAAAGAGTCGGCGACGCAGGACGACATCGAAGCGTTCAAAGCGGCGCTCGCGAAGGTGCCGAACGTCACCGGTGTCCACTACGTGTCGAGCGGGCAAGCGCGCGCCGATTTCGGGACGCGCGAGCTGGGCGCGAAGTCCGAGCTCGCGGCGCTTCCGGTCGAAGCGTTCCCCGCGTCGATCGAGATCGACGTGCGTCCCGAGACGAGCGACGCGGATCTCGCGGACATGGTCGCGAAGCTTCGGATGCTCCCGAGCGTCGACGACGTCGAGACGTACCAAGCGTGGACGGAGCGGTTGGCGAAGCTCGTGCGCGGCGGCGTCGCGGCGGCGGCGCTCCTCGCGGTCGTCGTGTTCGCGGCGGTGCTCGCGGTCGTCGGCTCGACGATTCGACTCGCGTTGCAGCGTCGTCGCACCGAGGTCGAAGTCTTGAAGCTCGTCGGCGCGACGGATCGCTTCGTCAAAGGACCGTTCGTCGTCGAAGGCGGCGTGCAAGGGATGCTCGGCGCGGTCGGCGCGATCGGTCTGCTCGCCCTGCTCTTCTTCATCGTACGCGGTCGTCTCGACTCCGAGCTCGCGTCGCTCGTCGGGATCGAGCCGGCGTTTCTGCCCTGGTACGTCGCGGCGGGGATGGTCGCGATCGGCGGCTTGCTCGGCGCGACCGCCGCGGTCACGAGCTTGCGAAAGTTGATCGCCGTATGAGCGCCACGCGTCGCACTTTGGCGGCGCTCGTCTGCGCGTCCGCGTGCGCGCTTCCACTGGTCGGGACGAGCCACGCCGCGCCGCCGCCCGCCTCGACGTCGTCGACCACGGTCGGCAACACGGCGCTCGCGCTCGCCGCGCTCGATCGGAAAATCGCCGATCTCGACACGGAAGAGCAGGCGACGAAGCACGAGCTCAACGCGCTGGGCGGACAGATCGCCGACGCGCACGCGCGCGTCATCGGACACGGAAAAGCGTTTTACCGGCTGACGCGCGCGGGGATGCTGCCGGTCGGCGGAGGCTTCGATCAGTTGGTTCGGCACGCGATGCGCGTGGAGCGCGCGCGCCGTGCGGTCGCGAACGACGTCGAGCTCGAGAAGTCGCTGCGCGGGCGCGGCGCAGAGCTCTCTCGCGCGCTCGAACGCGTCGCGCGCGACCGCGTCGCCCTCGCGAGCCAACGCACGGCGATGGACGCGGCGCGTCTCGCGATGCAAGACGAAATACGCCGGCAAGCCGCGTTCGACAGCGCGTTCCAATCGTCGTCGGGCGCGAGCGAGTACGTCGCGGTGTACGGCGGCGCGGGCGCTCCGCAGGACGATGCCGTGCGCGGTGGGTTCGCGTCGTCGCGCGGTCGACTGCTCTTTCCGGTCGCCGGCCGCGCCGAGGTTCGCGCCGCGAAACGCGAAGGGACCGACGGACCAGGCCTCGAGATTCAAGCCGCGGCGGGCACGTCGGTCCGCGCGGTCTACGCCGGTCGCGTCGCGTTCGCCGATCGCTACGGGCCGTACGGCCGCATCGTGATCCTCGATCACGGCGAGCACTACTACACGGTCAGCGGCAACCTCGCGTCGCTCGACGTGAAGGTCGGCGCGGACGTCGCCGCGGGCGAGCGCATCGGCACGGTCGGCAACGAAGGCCAAGGCGCGATGCTCTATTTCGAGATCCGTCACGGCTCGCAGACCATCCCGCCCGGCGCGTGGCTCGGTCTCTGATCGGCGGAGCGCGACTCAGCTCCCCGTGCACGTAGGCGGTGCCGGGCTGTTGTCGTTGCAGATGAGGCCATTCGCGCACGTGATGTTGAGCGAGCCGTCGTCGCCGCACGACAAGCACTGACCGTCGGCGCCGCCCATCACGCAAACCTGACTCTTGCCTGGGCAGTCCATCGGCTCTCCGTACCTGCACGCGCAGCGGTTGCCGACAGCCACGCCGCATTTCCGCGCGGGCATCGCGCAGAACCCGGTCGCCGCTCCCGTCCCGCCCGCGCACGCGAAGCATTCGAGCTCGTACCCGGAGCACTTGTCGCAGTGGCCGCACGCGCGCGTCGCTGGGCAGAGCGATGCTCCCGCGCTGCATCCGACGCACGTCGTGACGCACGCGCCGTTGCAGGTCAGCGAGGTCGAAGGACACTCGACGTCGGGAGCCGGTCCATCGCCGTCGGCGGCCGCATCGGTTACGCCGCCGTCGCCGCTCGTCGCGTCGTTCAGTGAGCCCGCGTCGCCGCCCGGCTCGGAGACCGCGCGTCCGCTCGCGTCGAGCGAGCACGCGACCGTGCACGCGAGCGCGCCGCTGAGCAACGCGAGAGCGAAGACGGATACGACGCGCACGTCATCCTCAGCCGCGCGCGCGGTTGACGACCGCCATCACTTCGTCGTCCGTCATGATTCGCGTCGTCGTCTTCGCCTCTTTCAGGATCGCGGCGACGAGCGCCTCGCTCGGCTCGATTTCGCGCTGGCGCAGCCAGTAATTGACGTTCGAAGCGCCACTCATGAAGCCGATGCAGATCTCTTGCTGCCGTCCGAACATCCCCGCAGGCACGCCGCTGTAGATTCGATCCGCGAGCCAAGCGTCGCCCTTCGCCATCGCCTTGATGATCGCCGCCGCGTGCACGCCCGTCGCGGTGCGAAACGCGTCGCGCCCGATGAGCGGGTAGTTGATCGGCACGTGCCAATCGACGGCCTTTGCGATCGTCGTGCAGTATTCGAGCAGCTTCGTGAGATCCTGATCGAGCTGACCGAGCAGCTTGAGGTTGAGCAGCAAGAGCTCCATCTGCGCGTTGCCGACACGCTCGCCGATTCCGAGTCCCGTTGCGTGAACGCGATCCGCGCCGAACTCGAGCGCCCAGATCGCGTTCTCGAGCGCGAAGCCGCGATCGTTGTGGCCGTGCCAGTCGATGCCGATGTCTTTGGCGCCGGTGCCGGCGATGACGCTCTTCGTGAATTGAATCAAGTTGCGGACGCCGTCGGGTGTCGCGTGCCCCACGGTGTCGCTGAGGCAGAGTCGCGTCGCGCCGTGATCGATGGCCGCGCGGAAGAGCGTCGTCAACACGTCGGGGCGCGAGCGCGTCGTGTCCTCGGTGACGTACGCGACCTGCAGTCCCGCTTTGACCGCGACGTCGATCGCCTCGACGCTCCGCTTCGCGATCAGCGCGACGTCCCACTCCTCGGCGTATTGCCGAATCGGGCTCGATCCGATGAACGCATACACCTCGATCGGCAGACCGGCCTTTTGCGACACCTCGATCATCGGCGTGATGTCGCCCACGACGGTGCGGCCCGCGCACGCGATCCGGATCTTCATCTTGCATTCGACGACCTCTTTGCACATCCGAAGCACGTCCTCGAACGCGCGCTTCGAGCTGCCGGGAAGGCCGATGTCCGCCTCGTGGATCCCGAGGTCTTCCATCAAGTGCAGGATCTTCAGCTTGTCGCCGATTGGCGGATCCTCGACCGACGGGTTCTGCAAGCCGTCGCGCAACGTCTCGTCGAAGAGCGAAAAACCCGGCGGAAGGAGGCGTCCTTTGCGGTTCACTTCGTTCCAATCGAAGATGAACTCGGCTGCGCGATCCGCTTCGGTGGTGAAGTCCGCCATGAAGAGCAGTATAGCTTCTCGCGAACCAGGGAGGCTCCGCTTTGGAAACGCCGCAGTCGCTACAAGCCGCGCTACAAGCCGCGATGCAAGCCGCTCAGCTTCAGGTCGTTCAGCCGGGCTCGCGCGCCAGCTTCCGCAGGCGCGTCATCGAGGCGCTGCGCAGCGTCGTGAAGGCGCCGGCGGGCTTCTGTTTCTTCGGGAAAGACGACGGACGCGCCTACGCCGACGCCTCGCGCATCGTCGAAGGGGCTTCGGTTGGGGTGCGCTCGACCGACGGCGTCAAGCTCTCGCAGGCATTCGGTTTCGATCCGAAGAGCCTCGTGACCACGACGTACCGCGCATACATCGCGACCGAGCTGTATCCGGAGAGCGAACGGGTCCTTCTCCCGTACTACCGCGATCATTCGGTCGGCGACGGGTTCACGCACACGCTCCTTTTGTTTTTGCACGAAGGCGGCGTCCTCTTCGGGCTCGCGGGGATCGAGCGGCGCGCGGCCGACGGCGAGTTCACCGAGGCGGACAAGCAGCGCTTCGAGGCGCTCGGTCCGTTCGTCGTCGCCGGCGCGCGCGCGCAGATTCAATACGACGAGCTCTCGCGCGAGGCGTCGGCGATGCGTTCGCTCGGCAAGCTCAACGGCGCGCTCTTCGTCATCGACCGCGATCGCAAGCGCGTCGTGTGGGCGGCCGATCGCGAGAACGGCATCGAGTGGGAGCACGACGTGGATCCGATTCAGGATCAGCTCGTCGGCGCGGTCGAGATCGCGCTCGCGGCCAAGGCGCGCGGCGACGCACTTCCGACGCCGCCGCGATTGCCGAACGGCACGGTGACGGGCGTCGCGAAGATCGACGGCGATCCGGTCTTCGGCGGCGCACGGTGCGCGGTCGTTCGCGTCGAGCCGTCGCAGAAGCAGAACCAACAGGCGATGGAGGGGCTCAGCAAACGCGAGCGCGAGATCGCGCGGCTCCTCGTCGCGGGTTACTCGGGCGTCAACGTCGCGGCGATCGCCGGGCTGAGCGAGAACACCGTGCGCACGTATGTCCGTCGCCTCTACGGCAAGCTCGGCGTGTCGAACCGCGCCGACCTCGTGCGCCACCTCGTCTCGCCCGAGCCGGCGAAATCCAGCGCGTCACCGTCCTCGCAGATCGCGCCGCCGCCCGACTCGTCGCTCATCGAGGGCGACGACACGCTCGACTGATCACGATCCCGGCTTGAAGACCATCCGCGCCGCCGTCGCGACGAGCGGCGCGAGGATCAACGTCGCTGTGAGCGGCGTGCGCCGTCCCTCTTTTCCGACGGCGTAGAGCACGACTTGCAGCGAGAAGAACGAGAGCGCGAGCCCGCCGAGGATCCACGTCGACAAGAGCGAGAACGGCACGGTCCCCGCGAGCACGAAGCCGACGATCCACGACAGACCGAAGCCCGGTCCGGCGATCGCGTATGCGAAGCGACGCCTGTCGTCGATGTCGCGTGCGAGCACCGCGCCGATGCTCCCCGTGAAGAGCAACGCGACGGCGATCACTTTGACGAAGTGGAGCGCGAGGTACAGCACGCGCGCGACGTTAGTCCAAAAAGGAACTTCGCCGTTACGGAGTCCGCGCGCCGAGCAAGAACGCGAGCGCGCCCGGCAGCCGCTGCGACCAGTAGATCTCGTTGTGCTGACCGCCGGCTTGAACCAGGTAGTCGAGCGTCTGACCGTCGACGTAGCCGACGTCGCGGTACTTTTGCGCGAGCGCGCGCGTATTGACCACGTCGTCGCTGGACGATCCCGAGTCGCCGCTGTCGACGTAGACGCGGAGCGGGCGCGACGTCTTCATCGGCATCGTCGCGACTTGCCCGAGGATCATCGTGTTGTCCCACCACGTCGAGGGCGACATCGCGCCGACGATCCCGAACACGTCGGCGCGCTGCACGCCCGCGTACGCCGACACGAGACCGCCGAGCGACGAGCCGACGATCGCCGTCTGATCACGCGTCGTCAGCGTGCGGAGCGCCATGTCGACCATGGGATTGATCTCTTCGACGATCATCCGGAGGTAGAGGTCCGCCTTGCCGCCCGCGGCCGTGCCCGCGTCGCGCGTGGGCGTGAGCTCGTTGATTCGGTCGGACGTGTTCTCGACGCCGATGACGATCGCCTCGCGGATCGTGCCGTCCTCGGCGCCCGCGTTCATCGTCTCGTCGACCTTCCACTCGTTGCCGCCGAACGCCGTGTTCGCGTCGAACAGGTTCTGCCCGTCGTGCATGTAAACTACAGGGAACTTCGCGAGCGTGTTCTCGGCGTAGCTGGGCGGCAGATAGACCATGATCCCGCGCGTGCTCGGCAGCACCGTCGACGTGAACGAGGGCCATTTTCGCGAGTACGCGCCGGTGAGGGTGGTGAAGTGCGGATAGATGTCGATCGTCTGGCCGTTCGCGATCTTGAAATTGGGGCCGCGCGACCATGTCGCGTCGTCGAGCAAAGGCTTGATCTCGAGCGGCGCGGCGAGCGTGCCGAACGAATACGTCCAGGTGTCGTTCGGCCCGGACGCGAGCGCGAGTCCCGTGGTCCAGTTGAGCGGTCCGCCCGAGCCGCGGAGCGCGATGTGGTGCGTGCCCGCCGGGTAGTGAACGCGAACGTTGGTGCCTGCGGGCGCGACGTCGGCGGCGGACGCATCGGGCATCGGCGTGCTCGCGTCGACGTTCGGAGCTCCGCCGTCCGGCGACGGCGCGCCGCTGTCGGCGTTCGTCGTCCCGGAGTCGGCCTCGGGAGTCGGCGACGGCGTCGGCGAGCTCGTGCCCGACGCGGAACAGGCAACGACGACGAACGGGAGCAGGACGAAAGGCCAGCGCATCGTCGCGAGTTCTACCGTAACTCAGCCCTGAGTCAATACACGCCCGCCGATCGCCTCAACGGGGGGAGCATCGCCCGATGATCGGCGTGTGATCCGACAGCCCGCGGAACGCCCCGTCGCGATCACCGAAGCGCGTCGTCCCCTCGAAATCGAGCCACTTCAGCGACGATCCGCTGAACATGTGATCGAGGTGCATGCGCATCCGCATAAACCCGGCGGTCGGCCATTTCACCAGCGCCTCTTCGTCCATCCCGTGATGCTCCGCGAAGCCGTCAGCGAAGCCGCACTCCCCGGTCAGGTAGCGGTAGACCGGCGATCCCGGGAGCGCGTTGAAGTCGCCGACGACGACGAACCTGTCGCTCGCTCGGTGCGCGTCGACGAAGCGCGCGAGGTTCTTCGCCTCTTCGAGCTGATTCGGTCCCCAGCCCATTCGCTTCGGCTCGACCCAGAACGCGCGCGAAAAGGTCGACGGCAGGCTCATGTGCGTGTTGAAGAGATCGATGGGCGCGCCGCGACGAAGCCGAAAGCGCACGTGCGCGCAGATGCGCGTCTGCTTCAAATGCGGAATGGGATGCGAGCGTCGGTGCGTGATGTCGGCGGGCGCGCGCGCGTTGTGATGATCGACGACGCAGCTCTCGTGCGCGAGGACGGCGAGCCCGGTCGTGTAGACCTCGGCGCCTTTGGCGATGCGGTACTCGTGCGCGGGGAAATAGTGTGCAGCATACACATCCCGAAGGCCGCGATGGACGAGCGCCCCTTGGAGCATCGCGACGAAGCGCTCGAGCTGCGTCTCGCCCGCGCGCGTGACCGGGTGAGCGAGCGTCGAACGCAGCGACGACGTCTCGACCTCCTGGAAGCACATGATGTGCGGGAGCGGATCGAGCGCGGCGATCGCATGCGCGATGGCCCCCATCGCCTTCGCCGTGCTTGCGATGCCGCGCGTGGTGTGGCCGAAGTAACGAACGTTGTACGAGAGGACACGGACGGCCGACATCTGCGCATGACGATGGCGAAGCGTGCAGCAGACGTCAAACGCGAAGACGATCGCGTACGATCCGCGGCGTGATTCGCCTCGAGCCGCTGAGCGCCCTTCACCTCGCGCACGTGATGACGTGGGTCAACGACCGCGAGGTGATGCAGTATTTCGCGAATCGCCAGACGACGATCGGCGAGGACGAAGAGCGCGCGTACATCGAGAGTCTCGCCCTATCCAAGAACGATCGCGCGTACTCGATCTTCGACGGGGACGATTACGTCGGTCAGTGCAGCATCAATCAGATCTATTGGCCGGCGAAGAACGGTCGGCTCTTCATCGTCGTTCGTCGCGAGATGCAGGGGCGCGGCCACGGCCCCGCGGCGCTCGCGCAACTCCTCGCGACGGCGTGGGGCGAGCTCGATCTGCACAAGGTGTGGCTCATCGTTCGACGCGACAACCGAAGCGCGCAGGCGATGTACCTGAAGCTCGGCTTCGACTTCGAGGGGGTCTCGCGCGACGAGTACTTCGTCGGCGGGCGGTGGTTCGACATGGTGCGGATGGCGATCCTCCGACCGTAGGTGTCACGACGCGTCGTCGGACTTCAGCTCGTGACGAAACTCGCAGCGCGCGTCGCCCTTCGACAACAGGCGTTCGAGCGGCAGCAGCCGATAACGCGGATTCAGCTCGGCGAAGGTTGCCGTCTCCATCGCGTGGATGACGTCGGTGCACAGCTCGGGCGCGCCCTTCGCGATCTCGGCGAACGGGCACACCGTCTCGCATTTGGTCGCGCGCGTCCGTGATCGCTCGGTCCACTCGCCGGTCACGTCGAAGACGCGATCCTCCCAGTCTTGGAGGCGCCCCATGTCGGCGACGTCGTTCACGTCGAGGCCGAGCTTGTCGCGCAGAACCGGCGCGCGCCATCGACCGAAGCGGACCGCGCCGATGCGTGCGAAACGCAGCAGGCGAGTTCCGCCGCGCTTCTTCTCGGCGACGACCGCGCGAAAAAACACCTTCACCAGCTGCACCACCACGGCGCGCGCGCGCGCATCGGTCTCCGCGCGAAACGCCAGCGCGTAGAAGAGCCGCTCGACGAGCGCCGGCTCCGTCGTCGCCTTCACGTCGCGGCGGGCGTCCCCTCGTCGCCGCCGCCGTACATCTTCTCGGCGATCGAGAACGTCATCGTCTCGAGCTCTTGGTACGCGTCGCGGATCGACGCGAGGTCCGCCTGGGTCGCGAGGAGCTCGCGGAGCTCGACGGTTTTCGCGCGCGTCATCTCGAGCGTCTCGGGATCGACGAGATTGGCGTAGCCTTCGAGCGCTTGCTCCGTCGTGTAGAGCAGCGTCTCGGCCTGGTTTCGCAGCTCGGCCAGCTCTTTGCGAAGCTCGTCGGCGTACTTGAAGCGATCGCCTTCCTTCACCAGTCGCTCGACCTCGTCCGTCGACAGACCGCTCGTCGGCGTCACCTTCATGCTCTGCAGCTTGCCGGTGCCGAGATCCTTCGCGTCGATGCTGACGACGCCGTTCGCGTCGAGCTTGAACGTCACTTCGATCTTCGGCACGCCGCGCGGCGCCGGCGGAATCCCCGTCAGCTCGAAGCGCGCGAGGCTGCGGTTGTCCGCCGCCATTTTTCGCTCGCCTTGCAGGATGTGGATCGGCACGAACGTCTGGTTGTCGACGCTCGTCGTGAAGATCTCGCCCTTCTCCGTCGGCACCGTCGTGTTGCGCCCGATGAGCACCGTGAACACGCCGCCGCCCGTCTCGACGCCGAGCGAGAGCGGCGTGACGTCGAGCAAGAGCACCTCGACGTTTTGATCGCCCGAGAGCGCCGCGCCCTGGAGCGCAGCGCCCGCGGCGACGACCTCGTCGGGGTTCACGCCTTTGTGCGGGTCGCGCCCGAAGAACTGTTTGACCGCTTTTTGCACGGCCGGCATGCGCGTCATGCCGCCGACGAGGACCACGTTTTGAATGTCGGCGGGTGCGAACCCCGCGTCCTTCAGCGCCTTGTCGCACGGCTCGAGCGTCTTCTCGATGAGATCGCCGACGAGCAGCTCGAGCTCGGAGCGCGTCATCGTCTTGATGATGTGGAGCGGCTCGCCGCCCGAGCTCGTCGCGATGAACGGGAGATTGATCTCCGTCTCGAGCGACGACGACAACTCGTGCTTCGCCTTCTCCGCCGCTTCTTTCAGGCGCTGGAGCGCCATGCGGTCCTTCCGGAGATCGACCGCGTGCTCCTTGAGGAAGCTCTCGGCGATCGTCTCGACGATGCGCGCGTCGAAGTCTTCGCCGCCGAGGTGCGTGTCGCCGTTGGTCGATTTCACGCTGAAGACGCCGCCGGCAATTTCGAGGACCGAGATGTCGAACGTGCCGCCGCCGAGATCGTAGACGGCGATGCGCTCGGCCACCTTCGAGTCGAGGCCGTACGCGAGCGCGGCGGCTGTCGGCTCGTTGATGATGCGCTTGACCTCCAGGCCGGCGATTTTCCCTGCGTCCTTCGTCGCCTGGCGTTGCGCGTCGTCGAAGTACGCGGGCACCGTGATGACCGCCTCGCCGATCTTTTCGCCGAGGTACGTCTCGGCGACCTCGCGCATCTTCTGCAGGATGATCGCGCTCACCTCGGGCGGCGACATGTCGCGCCCCGAGACGTGCACCCACGCATCGCCGTTCGGCGCCGCGAAGATCTTGTACGGGGCCGCCTTGATTTGATGTCGAGCTTCGTCCGAGTCGAGCTTTCTGCCCATCAAGCGCTTCACGGCGAAGACGGTGTTCGCCGCGTTCGTCACCGCTTGGCGCTTCGCCGCTTGTCCGACGAGTCGCTCGCCGTTCGCAGGAAAGCCCACGATGGACGGCGTCGTGCGCGCGCCCTCCGAGTTCGGAATGATCTTCACATCGACCTTGCCCGACGCCGATGTCTCGACGATGGCGACGCACGAGTTCGTCGTGCCCAGATCGATGCCGATGACCTTGCTCATCGCTCCGTCCTCACGCCCGTCAATTGGTGTCCGACTCTTCGGTCTTCGCCTTCGCTACGACGACCATCGCCGCGCGGAGGAGCCGCTCTCCCTGAAGGTATCCCGCCTGCACCTCGGCGATCACCGTGCCCGGCGCGTGGTCCGACGTCTCGACCTGCTGAATCGCTTCGTGTACGGACGGATCGAACGCTTGGCCGACGGTGGCGATCTTTTGGATCCCCGCGCGCGCGAGCGAGTCGACGAACTGACGAACGACCATCGATAGGCCGTCCGCGACCGCCTTCACGTCGGTGGCGCGCTGCGAGCTCTGGATCGCGCGCTCGAGGTTGTCGAAGACCGGTAGCACCGTGCGCAGCAACTCCTCGCGTCCGGATTTCTTCGCGTCTTCGAGCTCGCGTCGCGTTCGCTTTCGAAAGTTGTCGAAGTCGGCGGCTGTGCGCATCCACATGTCCTTCAGCTTCGCGACTTCGGCGCGCGCGGCTTCGAGCGGATCGGTGGGGACGTCCGCGGCGGGGTCGGCCGCGTCGGTCCGCGCGTCGGGAGCGACGGAAGAGCGCTTGTCGCGCTGCGACGATTGAGGATCGTCCGCGGAGGTTTCGGCGCCTTCCGTTTGCGCGGCCGAGCCGGAGGGGGGTGGGTTGGAATGGGAGGAATCAGCCATGGGAAAGGCGACTATAGATCCCCCAGCGTCGCGTCGCCAAACCGTCCCGCCGATGCGGTATCCTCGTCGGCTCGCATGACGGCTCGCCGGCTCGACCCAGGTTCCGTCGTCTCGGGGAAATACAAGGTCCTCGAGCGCCTCGGCGGCGGCGGAATGGGTGACGTGTACCGCGCCGAGCACGTTCTTGCGGGTCGCGTCGTCGCGCTCAAGCTGCTCCGCGCCGACTTCGCGGAGGACGAAGATCTCACGCGACGATTTTTCCAAGAGGCGCAAGCGGTCAACCGCATTCGGCACCCGAACATCGTCGACGTGCTCGACGCCGGCTTCAGCGAAGAGGGGCCGTACGTCGTCATGGAGTGCCTCGAAGGGACGAGCATGAGCGCGGCGCTCGCGCGCGTCGGACGGCTCGACGTCGCGACGGCGGTGTCGACGATTCTTCCCGTGCTCGACGCGCTCGACGCCGCGCATCGCCATGGGATCATCCACCGCGATCTCAAGCCGGAGAACATCTTCGTCGCGCGCGGCTCGCACGATTCGCGCGCTTCGCATGGTGGTCGTGACGACGTGAGGATGAAGATCCTGGACTTCGGGATCGCGAAGGTCCTCGACTCGGGCGACGCGACGGCGCGACCGCAGACGCACACGGGCGTGATCTTCGGGACGCCGGATTATCTCTCGCCGGAGCAAGCGAGCGGTGAAGGGACCGTCGACGGTCGGAGCGATCTGTTCGCGATAGCGATCGTCCTCTTCGAGCTGGTGACCGGGAAGAAGCCCTTCGAGGCGAAGAACGCGATCGCGACCGCGTACCGGATCGTGCACGAGCCGACGCCGCGGCTCTCGACGTTCGGCATCACCGCCGACGCGCTCCAAGCGGCGCTCGACGTCGCGCTCGCCAAACGGCCGGGCGATCGCTTCGCGACGGCCGCTGCGTTCGCGGAGGCGCTCGCGCCGCTCGTGGGTGATGCGAGCTCGGGCGATCTGCTCGCGACGCTTCTCGACTCGGCGCTCGCGCAGCCGGTGCGATCGTCGGGCGTCGCGCCGCGTGCGCCGGATCCTCCGTCGCCGCTCGCGCCGACCGAGCTCGTCATGCGCGCGTCGTCCCCCGCGCCTCCGCCGGTTCGTCCGTCACGCCCGGTCCCGACGTCGTCGCGTCGCATGCTCACGACGACGACGCCGCATCCGTCGTGGACGCCGCGTCCGTTGCCCGCGCACGTGAAGGGGCGCTGCCATGCCCGAGGAACGTTCCCGCGCGCCGTCTTTCGTTGGCTCGAGCGCGCGTACGGACGTGACGCGCTCGACGCCGTCCTCGACGTCCTCCCGCGCGAGCACGCCGACGATTTTCGCAACGACGCGTTCAACTCGCTCGTGTGGCACGAGCTCGAGCCGGTCGACATGCTGATGGAGGCTGCGACGTCGATGATTCTCGGCGGCGACGCCGCGCGCTGGCGGATCCTCGCGCGCGAGAACTTCGCGAACGACCTCGGGACGATCTTGCGTCCGTCGTCGCGCCTCGTCGACGCGCAAAAGCTCCTCGAACGCTCCGCGACCGGCTGGTCGCGCATCTTCGATTTCGGAAAGGTGCGCCTCGGCGACGCGAACGCCGGACGCATCCTCCTCGCCGTCGACGGCTTCGAAGCGGCGAGCCTCCCGATCCGCTGGGCGTTCGTCGGAACGACCGAAGCGCTCCTCGAGAGCGCCGCCATCCCCGACGCGACTGTGCGCATCGTGACCGGAGCTTCCAGCTTCGCGCGCGACCTCGAGCTGGAAATCATGTGGCGCGCGTGAAAGACTCGTGAAGCTCGAAGGGAGCGTGCCATGGCGGAGCGCAGCGGCAGCAGCACGGTGGTGCGGATCCTGGTGTTCGTCGGGATCCTCGGGCTCGTGAATCTCCTCTCGTATCTTCTTCACTGGGGATTCTGGGTCTACTGATCGATCGCGCGTTCGACGTCGCGCTCGGCGTGTCCGCGGCGACGTGGGCGGTGATGCGTGTCGTGAGCGCGGCGCCGATCGAGCGCTTCGCAACGATCACGCTCACTGTCGCGTTCTTGAATCTGTGCGTCGCGATCCTCTTCATCGCGCGCGCGCCTCCGCTGCGTAGCACGACAGCGCGTGACGTCGTCGCGAGCTTGCCGTCGGTGATCGCCGCGGCAATCGCGCTGAAGCTCGCGCCGTCTCCGCGCGCGTGGCCGATCGGCGCGGAGATCGCGTTCGCGATCGGCGGCGCTGTGACGATCGGATCGCTGGCGTCGCTCGGGCGATCGTTCGCGGTGTTCCCGTCGCTGCGCGCGCTCGTCACGCGTGGTCCGTACCGCGTCGTGCGCCACCCCGCGTACGCCGGCGAGCTCACGATGATCGCGTCGTGCGTCGTCGCGCGCGGAGACGCGATAGCGATCGCGGTCGGAGTCGGCGCGTTCACCGCCGTCGTCGCGCGCGTCATCGTCGAAGAGCGCGTGCTCGCACGTGACGAGGCGTGGCCCGCGTACCTCGCGCGCGTTCGCTGGCGCCTTGTCCCCGGAATCTGGTAGCTCGCGCGCGATCTTGCGAAGATGCGTCGGCGAGGGAGTGTGCCGATGAGAGCGAAGGTCGAGGAGTACACGCGCACGAGCGCGATTCGCGACGCGATCCAAGAGGGCGATCTCGTCATGTTCCGCGGCGGTCCACTTCGCGACCAGGTGATCGAGATGGGAACGTCGGGGATCTACTGCCACTCCGCGCTCGCGTTCCTCGAGCCGGACTCGGTGAATGGCGAGAAGCGCATCTTCCTCGTGCAGGCGACGAAGGAGAACGGCGTGCACACGAAGCTCCTCTCGCAGCAGGTCGAAGAGTTCGAGGGCGGGATGGAGCATTGGCGCATCAAGCCGCCGCACCTCGAGAAGTACGACGGCAAGAAGGCGGTCGCGGAGGCGAAGAAGAACCTCGGCCTGCCGTACGCGATGACGCCGATCTACTGGTTCGCGCTCGACTTCATCACGTTCCGGCTTTTCGACTTGCGTGCGCGCAAGGTCGACAAGAACGCGTGGTTCTGCTCCGAGCTCATCGCGTGGGCGACGAGACGCGCGGGCGTCGATCTCGACACGCACCACGCCGACGCCGCGACCGCGCCGAGCGATCTCGTGATCCACGGTCGCCGCGTCGAGCCGCTCGGCGCCTTCGCGCGACCGAGCGCCGTAGCGAACGCGAAACCCTGACGCGCCTCTCGCGGCCAAGGTGACGCCGCGCTAGCTTGCGCGCGATGTTCGAAGCGGAGTTGAACGCGCCTCAAGCGCAAGCGGTCGCGCACCTCAAAGGGCCGCTCTTGGTCTTCGCGGGCGCGGGCAGCGGAAAGACGCGCGTCATCACGTACCGCATCGCGAACCTCGTCGCGTGCGCGCGCGTTCCGCCGTACCGCGTCCTCGCGGTCACGTTCACGAACAAAGCTGCCGGCGAAATGCGCGCACGGTTGCAGAAGCTCCTCGGCGAGGACATCGCGCGCGATCTCTGGGCCGGCACGTTCCACGCGACGTGCGCGAAGCTCCTCCGCGTGCACGGACACGCCGCGGGCCTCGCGAAAAATTTCGTCATCTACGACGCCGCCGATCAAAAAGCGGTCGTCACGCGCGCCTTGCGAGAGGCGGACCTCGACGAGAAGCGCTACCCGCCGCGCGCCGTCCTCGCCGCGATCCACAAGCAGAAGCAAGAGGGGCACGGCCCCGAGGACATGAGCCTCGACTCGTACATGGACGATGCGATCAAGAAGATCTACGTCGCGTACGAGAAGCAGCTTCGCGCGTCCAACGCGGTCGACTTCGAGGATCTCATCCTCTACACGGCGCGCATCCTCGCCGATCCGAAGAGCGCCGAGGGCGATCGCATCCGGCGTCGCTTCGAGTACGTCCTCGTCGACGAGTTTCAGGACACCAACGCGACGCAGTACCAATTTCTCCGTGAGCTCACCAAAGAGCACAAGAACTTGTGCGTGGTCGGCGACGACGATCAGTCGATCTACCGATGGCGCGGCGCCGACGTTCGCAACATCCGCGGCTTCAAGAAAGATTTTCCCGAAGCCGGCGTGGTCAAGCTCGAGCAGAACTACCGATCGACCAAGCGGATCGTTCGCGCCGCGCTCGGAGTCATCGCGCCGTCGCGCAACCGCGAGCCGAAGGAGCTGTGGACGGCGAACGACGACGGCGCGGAGATCGACGTCGTCGCGACGCTCAACGAGCGCGACGAGGCGGCGCTCGTCGTCCGCGCCATACGCGAAGCGCGCGAGGGGGGCACCGATCCGCGAGAAATCGCGGTGTTCTATCGCATCCACGCGCAGTCGCGCGTCCTCGAAGAGGCGATGCGTGCGGCGGATCAGCCGTACCAGATCGTCGGCGGGATGAAGTTCTACGAGCGCGCCGAAGTGAAGGACGCGCTCGCGTACATGCGCGTGCTCGTGAACCCGAAGAGCGACGTCGACCTGCTCCGCGTCGTCAACACGCCGGCGCGCGGGATCGGATCGACGACGACCGAGCGTCTCACGGCGTTCGCGTCGCTCCGCGGCATCAGCGCGTTCGACGCGCTCGAGCTCCTGGACGAGATCGGCGAGCTCGGCAACGCGCCGAAGAAAAAGCTCGCGGCGTTCCGAGAGCTCCTCGACGGTCTCCGCGCGACCGCGACCGAGAGAACCCCCGCCGAGCTCCTCCAAGCGATCCTCTCGCGCACCGGTTACAAGACCGCGCTCGAGCAAGAGAACAGCGCCGAGAGCGACGCGCGCCTCGAGAACTTGCAAGAGCTCTACGGCTCGCTCCTCGACTACGAAGAAGAAGCGCGCGCGGCGGGCGAAGCGCCGAGCCTCGAAGCGTTCCTCGAGCGCGTCAGCTTGCAAGCCGACACCGACGCGATGAAGGACGCCCCTCGCGTGACGTTGATGACCGTTCACGGCGCAAAGGGGCTCGAGTTCGAGCTCGTGATGCTCACCGGAATGGAAGAAGAGATGTTCCCGTACCGCGGGCTCGAGCCGGGCGGTCACGAGGAGCTCGAAGAAGAGCGTCGCCTCGCGTACGTCGCCGTCACGCGCGCGCGCACGCGGCTCGTCGTGACGCACACGCAGACGCGGCAGATCTTTGGAACGACGCGATGGGGGAGGCCGAGCCGCTTCATCGCCGACATGCCGGAGGACTCCGTGCGCCACTCGGCGACGGGCGCGCTTTCGTCGAGCGCGGGTGAGCGCTTCGTCGATCGCATGACGCCGTCGCGGCCGTTCGCGTCGGACCGGTCGACGCCGTGGCGACATCCGCAGTCGGTGTCGAGCGCGCCGCCTCCGCGTCCTCCGCCCGACATCGAGCCCGGCGATCGCTACGTCGATCGCGAATTTTTCGACGACGACGCGTCGAGCGACGTCGACGAAGCTCCGCTCCGACGCGGCTCGCGCGTTCACCACGATCGATTCGGCAACGGCGAGGTACGCAGCGTCGTCAGCGCCGGCGAGCTCGCGGTGGTCGCGTTTTTCCCTGGATGGGGCGAGAAAAAGATCCTCGCGCGATTCCTCAAGCGCGCCTGACCACGTGAGCAGTGCGACGATGTGAACCGCATCGCGATCGTCGCGTGATTGTTTCCGAAGGAAGCCGTGACGAGCTTGCTATGCTCGCCTCTCACGGAATCGTCTGCCGGAGGGGATCCATGTTCCGCAGGTTCTCCGAGGCGTGTCGATGAGCACCTTCTCGCGCAGCGCACCGCAAGGCGGTTCGAAGGATGGCGAGAAGGGGGACGCTTCGTCGGCCGCATCGGACAAGGAGGAGAACGTCGAGGCACCGCCGCCGGCACCGCCCGCGGTCGTCGTGTCGCGCGTCGTGAACGTCAGCTGGGAGCGTCGCTCTCCGACGGGGCCGATGCCACGCGTTCAGGCGCCGCCTGCTCCGCAGCAGCCACCGCAAGCTCCGCCCGCGCAAGCGAGACCTCCGATGCCACCGCAGCGGATCACCGCTCCGCTCCATGCGCCGATCCTCACGCCGCCGCCGCCCGCGGTCGATGACGAGGAAGAAGATCCGCCTACCGATCCGAATTTTCAAAGCAAGCTCGGTCCCAACTCGACGCGTCCGTCGACCAACGATCGCGATCGCGCGTCGCTCTTCGATCCGGGGACGTCGCCGTCGATCGAGGCGACGTTCGACAAGCTGCTCAACGACGTCGACGCCAGCTTCGACGAGATGATCGCGAGCGTGCGCGGATCGCGTCCGCCGGAGAGTGGACGCGCAGGCCAACCGGATGATCTGGCCGACGTGCGCGATCTCTTCGGACAGCTCGCGGCGAAGCACATGCGCCCCGTGCGCGACTTCATGATCGACTTGAAGTGGGGCGAGGCTCCGCAGAGCTGGCTCGCCGTGTCCGAGCCGGCGGTGCGATCGCTGCGCGGCGCGGCGGAGCGCCTGACGTTGAGCGATCTCGCCGATGCACTCGACGGTTTCGGTGCGGCGCTCGAGCAAGCCGCGATCGTGAAGGCACCAACCGTGACGGGCGAGATGCGCGACAAGCTGATCGAAGCCTACGCAAAGCTCGCCATCGCGATGCCGCAAGCGTTCGCGCTCGAAGAAGATCAGTCGCAGCGCGAGAGCGTGATCATCCATTCGCTCCTCTTGCAGGTGCCGGGTGTCCGCAAGGTGACGATCGACAAGCTTTACGCGGCGGGGTTGTCGTCGCTCGAGCCGATGTTCACGGCGAAGGGCGAGGACATCGTCTCGACGACGGGCATCGAGCGCGCGCTCGCGGATCGCATCGTCGAACGCTTTCAACACTATCGGCGCGAGCTGAAGTCGGTCGTGCCCGACGCGGGTCACACGCAGGAGCGCGATCGTCTGGCGCAGCTCGCGAAGCGCCTCCGTCATCAGCACGACGAATTCGAGAAGGCCGCAGCATCGTGGGCCGACGACGCCGCCGCGAAGAAGAAGAGCATGCGCGAAGCGCGCGCGGCGACGCTCCTCGAGGTCAACGTCGTCCTCGCGCGACTCGGTGAGGTCGAGCGCCTCAAGACGTTCGAACGTCTGCCGTTCGAGAAGAAGGTCGAAGAGCTGGAGGCCTACCTGGCCGAGGCCGAAAAGAGTTTCGGGCACTGAGCGAGCGACACGAGAAGCGACGCAGCGACGCACGACGGAACAGCGAGAGGGAGGATCACCGCGATGCCGGACTTCACAGCCGACGTCATTTTGGGGAAAGTAAAACGGGGCGAAAAGATCGATCGCGCCGACTTGCGCGGGGTGCAGCTTCAGAAGGCGGTGCTCGACGGCGCGAGCTTCCGTCGCTGCGACTTCGAGGGGGCGAACCTCGAGGGGGCGCGTCTCCAGAAGGCGAACCTCAAGAACGCGAGCTTGCGCGAGGCGTACCTCGCGGGCGCGGACCTTCGCGAGGCAAACCTCGACAACGCGGATCTCGAAGGGGCAAACCTCGAAGCGGCGATGCTCGCGGGCGCGAACCTCGGACGCGCGAACCTCGAAGGGGCGAACTTGTCGGGCGCGGATCTCACGGGCGCGCGCTTGTCGCACGCGCAGCTCGACTCGGCGAATCTGTCGGGCGCGAAGCTGAGCGGCGCGATCCTCACGCACGCGGATCTCGTCGAGTGCGATCTCGGGATCGCGATGCTCGACAAGGCGGATCTCACGAGCGCAAATCTCGAGTCGGCGAACCTCGAAGAAGCGAGCTTCGTCGACGCGAACTTGAATGAGGCGGATCTCAGCGAGGTCAACGCGAAGGGGACGAAGTTTTCGCGCGCGTCGCTTCAGCGCGCGAACCTCGCCAAATCGAACTTGGTCGGCGCGGACTTCACGGGCGCCGACCTACGCAGCGCCAAGCTGACCAGCGCGAAGGCCGACGGCGCGACGTTCACCGGCGCGAAGATCCACGGCGTCGTCGCGGCCGATGCATCGTTCGTCGGCATCCGCGCCGATTGGGCCGACGGGAGCGTCGACGGCAACGGCAAGAACCGCGTCGCCGCAGCCGACGTCGCGGGAACGCTCGCCGGCATCGTCGCCGCGCCGTCCGCGATCAAACGCTACTTCGGCAAAGGCGACGTCCTGCGAAACGCGTCGCTGCAATTCGACGAAGGGGCGAGCGTCGAGATCGAGAGTCTCTTCGAGCAATGCACGATCGCGCTCGGCGTCGGCACCGAGCTCGTCGTCGGAAACGAAGGCGTGCTCTCCGGTTGTCAGATCACCGGCGCAGGCAACATCACGATTCACGGAAAATTCTTCGAGCGCGCGAGCCCCGGCATTGCCGGCGCGAGTCAGCTCATCGTCACGTCAGGAGGCGCCCTCGTCGGCGCCGTCGAGCAGCAAGAAGGAAGCACGCGGTTCGCGTTCGAGCCTGGTTGCAGGCTCCGCATGAAGATTCTCCAGAAGAACGGAAAGAATGGGAGGCCCTGATGGCAGATCCGATGAATGGCGGCGGCGAGAAGCAGACGCTCGTCGAGGAAGGAACGCAGTTCAAGGGGTCGCTGACGTCGAGCTGCCCGATCGTCGTGCGCGGGAGGGTCGAGGGCGATCTCTCCGCGCCGTCGCTCACAGTGAGCCCGTCGGGCTCGGTCCGCGGGCAAGTGAAGGTCGGCGAGATGCGGTCGCAAGGAGAGCTCGCCGGTGAGTTCGACGCCGACGTCGTGCAGCTCTCGGGGACGGTGAAGGACAACACCGTCATTCGCGCCAAGTCGCTCGAGGTGAAGCTTCAGCCGGCCGAAGGAAAGATGCAGGTCATCTTCGGCGAGTGCGCGCTCGAGGTCGGAGAGATGCCGACGAAAGAGAAAGACACGAAGAGCGGAAAGAAGAAGAAGGACGAGAAAGACGAGCCGGTACCAGGCGCGGGCACCGACACGAGCGGCGTGCCGTAAGCGCACGCTCGTCACGTCGCCATTCTTGATGACTGGCCACTTTGCATCGGCGTGTTACGTCATTGGTCGTGCTCACTCCCATTGATGGACTCGCGCGGTGTCTCACCATCGGCGCGCTTCTCAGTGTGATGACTCGTAGGTTCGGGGGCTACGAGATCGTCGCGCACTGGACGCACGGCGATCTTCACCACGACATCGTCGTGATGTTGCCTGCACCGGCCACGGCGGATCTGCCCGGCCGCGTTCTCCTCGTCGCGACGAACGCGGAGGGGGGCATCAAAGAGGTGCTCTGCTTCAGCGACGTGCCCGACCGCTCGGCGCTGTGGCATCACCGCTGCCCCGACGCGCTCGAGTTCAGCGGCGAGCTCTTGCCGATCCTCGGCCGCGCCACGACGCAGCACTGGTTCGATCCGAGCGAGCTGTTGAAGTCCGCGCGCATCGCCGCGAAGGGCGAGCACTCCGAGCCGCGACGCCCGGCGGGCACGTTCGACCGCGACGAGCCGCCGACGCAACGCTCGCGCTAATTTGCGCGGCGACGGACGAACGATCCGCGCTAGCTTCGCGGCGTGGAAGGCCAAAAGGTCGCGCTGTCGTTTGCCTCGGGCACGATCGAAGTGCGCGGATGGCTCGACGCGAACGCGCCGCCTCCCGGCTCCGCGTGGGACGAGCGGACGCGATGCCATCGTGCGCCGGCGCTCGCGTACGCCGATGTCGTGCGCGCGCTCGTCGCGGCGAAGACTCCGTACGTCGACGAAGCGCGTCGCTACGACGAGCTCGCGGGCGGCGCGCGCATTCATCGCGAAGCGCGCCCGTTTCAAACCGAGGCGCTCGAAGCGTGGCGTCGCGCGCGCGGTCGCGGCGTCGTCGTGTTGCCGACCGGCGCGGGCAAGAGCCACCTCGCGATCCTCGCGATCGACGACAAGCGGCGCAGCACCCTCGTCGTCGCGCCGACGCTCGATCTCGTGCGCCAATGGTTCGACTTGCTCGGCGCGACGTTCGGCGGGCCGATCGGCCTCGTCGGCGGTGGCGAGCACGACGTCCGCGCGATCACGGTCACGACGTACGACTCGGCGTACTTGCACATGGAGCATCTCGGCGCGCGCTTCGGGCTCGTCGTCTTCGACGAGTGCCATCACTTGCCGAGCACGGGGTATTCGCTCGCCGCGCGCGCGTGCCTCGCGCCGTATCGACTTGGGCTCACCGCGACGCCCGAGCGCGCCGACGGTCGCGACGCCGAGCTCACGCAGCTCGTGGGACCGATTGCCTACCGCAAGGACATCGTCGAGCTCGCGGGCGAGTACCTCGCCGACTACGACGTCGAGCACGTTTCGATCGAGCTCGATCCGACCGAACGCGCCGAGCACGACGCCGAGCGCGCGATCTACCGCGAGTTCGTGACGAGCCACGGCATTCGCATGTCGCACCCGAGCGGGTGGGGCGAGTTCGTCATGATGTCGACGCAGAGCGCCGACGGGCGTCGCGCGATGGCGGCGTACCGGCGTCAACGTGCGATCGCGTTCGCGCCAGCGGCGAAGCTCGAATACCTCGAGCTCCTGCTTCACGAGCACCGTGACGATCGCGCGATCCTCTTCACGCAGGACAACCGCGCCGCGTACGAAATCGCGCGACGCTTCCTCGTCCCCGTCATCACCCATCAGACCAAGGTGCGCGAGCGCAGCAAGATCCTCGCGGGGCTGGCCGAAGGGACGTACCGCGCGGTCGTGACGTCGAAGGTGTTGAACGAAGGGGTCGACGTGCCCGACGCGAACGTCGCGGTGATCTTGTCGGGGAGCGGCTCGGTGCGCGAGCACGTGCAGCGCCTCGGGCGCATCCTGCGAAAGAAGGACGGCAAGCGCGCGACGCTCTACGAGCTCGTGACCGAAGCGACGACCGAGACGTACACGAGCGAACGGCGAAGGGAGCACAGTGCTTACCGCTGATCTCGTCAGCGCGCGACGACGCGGCGGCGAGCTGAAGCTCGTAGCGCTCGACGACGAAGCGCGTGCGCGCGCGTTCGCGATCGCGAAGTCATTGCTGGACCTCGCGAGCGCTCACGTCGGACGCACGCGCGAAGAGCTCGACGCCGCGCTCGCGTCGATCGACGTCGGCGCTCGCGAGCACAAGCTCCGCGACGGACTCGCGAAGCTGGTCGAAGATCGATGCACCTTCGACGCGATCGACGACGTCGATCCCGAGGAGCTGCGGCGTGACGTCTTCGTTCGCGCGGCGGCGGCGCGTCGCGCGCTCGGCATTGGCGAGCGCTTCGACCGCGGCGCGACCCTCGCGGAGATCGCAAGGTCGCGCAGCATGTCGGCGGACGCGGTCGAGCGCGCGCTCTTCTCGGACCTGCGCGCCGCGCACGTGCTCCTCTCACTCGAGTCGATTTCGCCTGCGACGCTCGTCGATCTCTACGAACGTGGGCAGGCGCAGGCCGTCTTGCTTCGCGCGGTCAAGGTGACGATCGACGTTCGGTGCGCGTCGCCGGGCGCGATGCGCGCGCTCTTTCGACGATTGAAATTCTTGCGCCTGCTCCACGCGATCGAGCGCACGGACGACGGCGGATACCGCGTCGTCGTCGACGGACCGTTCAGCCTCTTCGAGTCGATCACGAAGTACGGACTTCAGCTCGCGCTCGTCTTGCCGGCGCTCGACGCATGCGACGAGTGGAAGCTCGAGGCCGACATTCGATGGGGGAAAGACCGCACGCCGCTGGTGTTCCGACTCGCGGGCGCGGCGCGCGCGACGCACGAAGAGCCGCCGCTCCCCGACGAGGTCGCCGCGCTCGTGAAGAGCTTCGCGACGCTCGACACCGCGTGGCGCGCGACGCCGAACAAATCGATCCTCGATCTTCCCGGCGTCGGCGTATGCATTCCCGATCTGGTCTTCGAGCGCGGCCGCGGTCGCGCGCGCGACAAGGTCTACCTCGAAGTGATGGGGTACTGGAGCCGCGCCGCGGTGTGGAAGCGCGTCGAGCTCGTGCAGTCCGGGCTCGCCGAGCACGTGCTCTTCGCCGTCAGCTCGCGTCTTCGGGTGAGCGAAGAGGTCCTCGACGACGAAGCTTCAAGCGCGCTCTACGTCTACAAAGGCGCGATGAGCGCGCGCGCCGTGCTCGAACGCGTCGAGGCGCTCAAAACGCGACGGAGTAGTTGAGGTAGGCGCCGTGCGAATCGGCGGTCGCGCGAATGTGCGCGAGCTCTCGCGACGCGCGCCACGTCTGCGGCGGAAGCAAATACGGCACGAGCGCGCCGATGAAACCCATGCCGCCCGCGATCCACAAGCGCGCCGCGCGCTCCTCGGTCGACCAAATCTTGAGCTCCTCGGGTGTCGACGCGGCCGTCGTCACGACCCCCGTGATCGTCGCCCCCATCATCCCGCCGACGAGCGCGAGCGTCAGCGCGAGCGGCCACGTCGCGCGCACGTCGCCTTCGCGCGGCGCATAGGTGACCCAATGCGGATCGCATTTCGGCAGCGCGAGGTACCCGCCGCCGATCGTCGCTCCCCAACTGAACCCGACCGCCGCCGGCCCGAGGAGACGAAGACCGGCGCTGTCCTGATTCAACATCAACCGCCCATTCAACCAAATCGATCCGACGTCGAGCGCGAGGAGCCCGCCGAGGTAGATCCAATCGGGATGATCGGCCTTCGCGCAGAGATCGCGCTCGCGTTCGCCGACCGGATAGATGTCGCTCGGCGCGTAGACATACGCGGGCGGATCGTTCGGCGGCGAGGCGGGGGGAGGGGCGGCGTCCAAGGGCGAGCCGGACTATAGCGACTACACCACGCTTGCGCGAGGCACCGAAACCCGCGAAGAAGAGCAGCATGAAGGTTCCCACTCAGATTTTCCGCGAATACGACATTCGCGGCGTCGCCGACCGTGACCTCTCGGACGATCTCGCGCACGCCGTGGGACGCGGGCTCGGCACGATGCTCCGTGCGAGCGGACGTCCAGCGCGGATCGCCGTCGGGCGCGATTGCCGCCTTTCGAGCGAGCGTCTCTTCGCCGCGCTCAGCGCCGGCCTCGTCCGCGCGGGGGTGAACGTCCTCGAGATCGGGATCGGTCCGACGCCGTTTCTCTACGGCTCGGTGTTCGCGCTCGACGCCGACGGCGGCGTCATGATCACCGGGAGCCACAACCCCGGCGACGAGAACGGCTTCAAGGTGATGCGCGGTAAGGCCAGCTTCTTCGGCGCCGACATCCAAGCGCTGCGCAAGCTCATCGAGACGGACGCGTACGGTCCGGAAGAGAAGGGGAGCGTCGAGCGCGTCAGCACCGAAGACAAATACGTCGACATGGTGACGAGCCGAATCAAGCTCGCGCGCACCGACGTGAAGTTCGTCGTCGACGCGGGCAACGGTGCGGGCGGACCGCTCGCGCTTCGTTGCATGAAGAAGCTCGGCCTCGATCCCGATCCGCTCTTCTGCGAGATGGACGGCCACTTTCCGAATCACCACCCCGATCCGACGATGCCGAAGAACGTCGCGGCGCTCATCGATCGCGTGAAGAAGACGGGCGCGCGCGTCGGACTCGCGTACGACGGCGACGCGGATCGCCTCGGCGCGGTCGACGCGAACGGCGACATCATCTGGGGCGACAAGCTGCTGATCCTCTTCTCGCGCGCGCTTTTGAAAGAGACGCCCGGCGCGGCGATCCTCGGCGAAGTGAAGTGCTCGCAGACGCTCTACGACGACATCGCGAAGCACGGCGGCCGCGGCATCATGTGGAAGACCGGCCACTCGCTCATCAAGACGAAGATGAAGGAAGAGCATGCGCTTCTCGCCGGCGAGATGAGCGGGCATCTCTTCTTTGCGGATCGCTATTTCGGATATGACGACGCGATCTACGCATCGCTTCGCCTCCTCGAAATCCTCGCGGCGGATCCGCGATCGATCGGCGAGATGCTCGCCGACGTTCCGACGACCTTCACGACGCCCGAGCTTCGCGTCGATTGCCCGGACGCGATCAAGTTCGACGTCGTGAAGGCGATCACGAAGCGCTACGAAGCGGCCGGAAACAAAGTCATCACGGTCGACGGCGCGCGGATCGGCTTCAAGGGCGCGGCGTGGGGGCTCGTTCGCGCGTCGAACACCGGACCGATCCTCGTCATGCGCTTCGAGGCCGAGAGCGAAGCGGAGCGCGATCGACTTCACGCCGAGGTCGCTGCGGCCGTCGACGAGGAGCGGGCGAAGCTCGGATAGCCGCGTGACGCAGCCCGCGCAGCAGGTCTGGACGATCGAGGCCGTCGTGAAATGGGCGACGGACGATTTTCGTTCGCGCGCGATCGAGAGCCCGCGGCTCGATGCCGAAGTGTTGCTCGCGCACGCGCTCGAGTCGACGCGCATGCAGCTCGTCTTGGATTCGAAACGCCCCCTCGAGCCGGCGGAGCTCGCGCGGTTTCGCGATCTCGTGAAGCGGCGGCGCGGGCACGAGCCGGTCGCGTACCTGCTCGGAAAGCGTGAATTTTACGGTCGCGAATTTCGCGTCGACAAGCGCGTGCTCGTGCCGCGCCCCGATACCGAGACACTCGTCGAGGTCGCGCTCGTGCGGACGCGCGCGTGCTCCATGTCGATGCGCGCGCTCGATCTCTGCACGGGGAGCGGATGCGTCGCGATCTCGCTCGCACGCGAACGTCCGACGTCGAGCGTCGTCGGTGTCGACGTCAGCGCAGGCGCGCTCGCGGTCGCGCGCGACAACGCGCTTCGCCTCGGCGCGTACAACGTCGCTTTCCGCGAAGCCGATCTGTTCGACGGCCTTACCGATGCGCGCTTCGATGTCATCTCGGCGAACCCGCCGTACATCGCGTCGGCGGAGATCGCGACGCTGATGTCGGACGTCCGCGATTTCGAGCCGCGCCTCGCGCTCGACGGCGGCGACGACGGGCTCGCGCTCATCCGGCGTATCGTCGATACGGCGCCACAGCACCTCGTCCGCGGCGGTGTCCTAGCGATCGAGGTCGGCGCAGGCGAAGGCCCCGCGGTGCGCGCCCTCGTCGAGCGCGACTTCGCGGACGTCGAGGTGGCGCGAGACTATGCGCGCATCGAGCGCGTAGTCAGCGGCGTGCTACAGCGCTGAGCGATGGCCTTCACGCTGATCCCCATGGTGCTCGGGGTGCTGAGCCACTTTCTCTTCTATCGGTGGGCGATCGCCTGTTGGCCGAGGCTCGCGAGATTTCGGCGACTGTACTTCGCGTTCGTCGTCGTGCTGCTTTTCGCGAGTCCACTCCTTCGCTACCTTGTCGTTCGCCGTCACATCATCGCGCTCGCGCCGCTCCACACCGCGCTCGGCTTCGAAGCGATCACCATCCTCTTCGTGATGGTCCCGCTCGCGATGATCCGCGGCATCGCGATCCTCGTCGCGCCGCGGTCAGCGGTTCCCTCGCCCTCGCCGCATCCGCCGACCGCGCCCTCACTACCGGAAGCCCCGTCGCTCTCGCGTCGCCAAGTGATCGAAGCGGCCGCCGGTTCGACGTTCCTCGCGGCGACCGGCTCGATGCTCGGCTGGGGGATCGTCCGCGGACGCCACGCGTTTCAGATCGACGAGGTCGTCGTAAAAATCGCAGGCCTCCCGCGCGTCCTCGACGGCTACACGATCGCGCAAGTGTCCGACATCCACGTCGGTGCGTACATCGGAGAGCGCGAGCTTGCCGAAGGATTCTCGCGCGTCATCGAGGTCCGCCCGGATCTCGTCGTCGCGACCGGCGATCTCGTCGACTTCGACGCCGGCCTCGCGCCGCTCATTGCTCGCAAGCTCGCCGATCTTCGCGCGCGCGACGGCGTCGTCGCGATCCTCGGCAACCACGACCACTACGCGGGCGGTCCCAGCGTCGTCGCCGCGCTTCGCGCCGCCGGTGTCGAAGCCCTCGTGAACGACGGCAAGCACGTGCGCGCCAACGACGGCGGCGGCTTCGCGCTCCTCGGCGTCGACGATCTCCACGCGCCGCGACACGGCGGTGCCGGCCCGATCCTCGCGCGCGCCAACGCGAAGCTCCCCGCCGACATGCCTCGCATCTTGCTCTCGCACCAACCGAGCTCGATCGAGCTCTGGCCCGGCCGCGTCGCGCTGCAGCTCAGCGGACACACGCACGGCGGACAGATCAACCCCGGATTTACGCCCGCGTCGTTCGTCATGCGCTACATCGCCGGACGCTTCGACGTCCGCGGCACGACGCTCTACGTGAACCGCGGATTCGGCACCGTCGGTCCGCCCGCGCGCATCGGCGCCCCGCCCGAGGTCACCAAGGTCGTCCTCGTCTCCGCGTGATGAGGTAAAAAGACCCGAGAGCATGCGGATCGCCCTCTTCTTCCTCGCGGTCACGGCGAGCGCGTGCGTGCCGTCGTCGCAGCGTGGCGACACGTTGATGCCGGCGCCGAAGCGCACCGATGCCGGCGCGATCAAGGGGAGCGATCTCGACGCCGCGCGCGAGCTCGATCAGCAAGGCGTGCGCGCGTTTGCCGCGGGGCGGTACCGCGAAGCGATCCGTTACTTCAACGAAGCGTGGCGACTCGGCGGACCGCCGACGGAGATCTGGAACATCGCGCGTTGCCACGATCGCCTCGACGAGCCGGAAGAATCGGCGAAGGCGATCGAGCAGTACCTCGCGATTCCGGCGGTCGGCGGCGACGAACGCACCGACGCGCAGCGCGAGCTCGAACGCTTGAAGACGCGCCCGTCGATCCTCATCGCCGTGACCGCGCCCGCCGGCGCCGCGATCACCGTCGATGGTCAACCCGTAGGCGTCACGCCCGTCTCGCTCGAAGTCGCCGCAGGATCGCACACCGTCATCTTCAAGCGCGACGGATACGCAGCGAAGACGACGCGCGTCGACGCGCACTTCGGTCGAGGCGTCATCCTCGAGGTCGAGCTCGCGAAGGGCTCGAAATAGATCATGGCCGGCGCGCTCGCGCTCGCGACGATCGCATCCCTCGCCGCGCTCGGTGCGCCCGACGGTTGGCGCGCGACGGGAATGCAAGCGGCGCGCGGGATCACCGTCGGCCCGATCGAGAACGGCTACCACCCGGGACTCGGCTACGGATCCGCGGCGTACGCGCGCACGCTCGACGAGTCGCGCGCGATGGGCGCGACGTGGATCGCGATCACGCCGTTCGGTCGCGTCGCCGATCTCTCCGGCGCCGGCGTCGATCTCACCTTCGAGCGCCCGTTCGAAGAAAACCGCGCCGACGTTCGCCGCGCCGTCGCGATGGCGCACGCGCGCGGTCTGCGCGTCATGCTCGTGCCGCATCTGTGGGTCGAGTCGTTCGAGTGGCGCGCGCTCATCGATCCGAAGACGGACGAAGGTTGGGATCGTTGGGCGAAGAGCTACGCGCACTTCGTGAAGACGTGGGCGCGTGTCGCGGAAGAGAGCGGCGTCGAAATGTTCTCGGCCGGCGTCGAGCTGAGGTCGTGGGTCACGACGCCGCGCGCGCCCAGCTTCGCCGCGATCGTCCGCGAGATCCGCGCGATCTACCACGGCATCGTCACCTACTCGGGCAACTGGGACGACATCGATCACACCGTCGTCCTCGGCGATCTCGACGTCATCGGCATCAACGCCTTCTATCCGCTCGCCGACAAAGACGGCGCGTCCGACGCCGCGCTCGCCGAAGGCGGACAGCGTGTCCGCGCAAAGGTGCACGCGCTCGCTGCGACGTGGAACAAGCCCGTGCTCTTCACGGAGATCGGTTACACGACGCGCCCCGATCCCGCGATTCGTCCGTGGGAGTGGCCCGACAAGATGAAGAGCGTGAAGGTCGACGAGTACGCGCAAGCGCAGGCGTACCATCACCTCGTCGCGCCGCTCCTCGACGAGCCGTACTTCGCCGGGTTCTTCGTGTGGCGCGTGTACAGCGATCCGGACGACGTGTCGCAAGAGGCCGAATGGGGATTCTCGCCGCGCGGAAAGCTGGCCGAGCTCGTCGTGCGCGACGCCTTCGCGGCGAGCTGGGCCGCAGACGCGAATCGCACGCCGGGATGGGCACTTCGCGCGATCGTTCCCGGGCTCTATCGCTAGGTTGTTGGCCGCGACCGGACGGGCTTTCTACGATCCGTTCGACCATGACTCGGATCGGTCTGCGCGTGCTCCTGCCCGCCCTCTCGGTGGCGCTCGGGACGTGGCTCGGCCTCGGCCGGCCCGATCGCGCGACATTTTCCGCCGCGTCGACGCGCGCGTGGCGTGTCGTGGTCGGACGATCCGGCGCGGTCGAAACGCGCGTCGCACCGCGTCCGCCGCCGCTCGAGATCGTCCCGCAATCCGCCGACGTCGCGTTCATCCCGTCGCCGCCGCCGTCGGACCCGAGCGACTTTCCGCGCATGAACCCCGAGGCGAAGATCTCGCGCGCGTGGCTCCTCGCAGAAGGTCCGCACTACGCGCCCGACGACAACCATCGCTACATCACCTTCACGTTCGACGACGGCCCGTTCCCCGAGACGACACCGCACGTCCTCGATTTACTCGATCGCTTCCACGTGCGCGCGACGTTCTTCTTCATTGGGCGTTACCTCGACGGCGACGACACGCGCTCGTCGATGTCGCGCGACGTCGCGCGTCGCGCCGCCAACTCCGGCCACATCATCGGCAACCACACCTACGACCATTCGCACCTGACCGAGATCGGCCGCCCGCAAGCGCTCGCGCAGATCGATCGCACCTCCGAGACGATCGAGCGCGTGACCGGCCAACGCCCCATCTTCTTCCGGCCGCCCTACGGCGATCTCAGTCGCTACCTCGAGCGGACGCTCGGCGAGCGCGAAACCGAGGTCGTCCTCTGGAGCCTGGCCGCCGACGACATGGAACGCGACGACGAGAAGGCCGTCGCGCACGAGCTACGCCTGCGCCTCGAATACGCGGGAGGCGGCATCGTCCTCCTCCACGACTGCAAATGGAAATCCGTCGTCGCGCTCGAGCGGCTCCTCCGCTGGCTCGACGACAATCGATGGGATCCCATGCATCCGGAGATTCGTGGCTTCGAGGTCGTCGATCTCCCGCAGTACCTCCGCGTGACCGCCGCTTCGCCGCAGCCGTACGCGAACCGGGAGGAGATCGACAACGCGCGCCGGAGCGCCTGGAAGAAGGCGCATCCGGACGTGGTCGCGCCCGCGCTCTCGCAAGGCAAGCGCGCGGACGTCGTTCTCTGAAAAAGAGAACGAGCTACTTCACGTACATCTGCCCGGCGGCGATCCCCGCGCCCTTCGTCGCCATGATCACGAACTTCGCGCCCGCGGCGATCGGCGCCTGCCACGTGTAGCAGCGCCCCTTGCCACCGAGCGACGATTGCGCACCCGCACCCGTATCGCGCGCGAGCGTCGGGTTCACGTTCGGGATCGGCGTCGTCAGCACGAGCGTGATGTCGACCTCTTGAATCCCGATGCCGACCGCGAGCACCGCGTAGCATTTGTTCGGCTGCAGCGTGACCGCGGTCTCGAGCACTTGGCCTTGCTGGAACTGCGCGGCGACGAGCGGCCCGTCCTTCGTCATTCCCGCCGCTTCCGTCGCAGCGAAGATGAAGAGCGGCCCGGTCGCGATCGCCGCGAAGTTCGGATCGATCGGCGTCGCGCCCGGACCCGACGCGGTCGGCGCGGGCGGCGGAATCGGAACCGGGAACGTTGGCGTCGGCGGCGCGGTGCTCGGAGGCGGAGGTTGCGGCTGCGGAGCCGTCGGCTGCGGCGGATACGGCTGCGGCGGATACGGCTGCGGCGGATACGGCTGCGGCGAGGTCGCCGTCGGCGGCGGATACGCTGTCGGCTGCGGCGGATATTGATTCGGCGGGTTCTGGCCCGGCGGGTACTGCCCCGGCGGATATTGGCCCGCGTACTGCGGCGGCGGTTGCTGCGCTGCCGGTGCGGGATCGTGGCATGCGAACGCGAACGAGCCGACGATCGCGGAGATCGCGATCGGAGCGACGGGGACGAAGCGAATGACGTTGCGAATGGCGGTGCGAATGGCGGTGCGAATGACAATCAAAGCGAAACTCCTTAGGACGGGTTACCGCTTCGCATTATGGCTCACGCGGGCGCCAGCTGCATCTGCGACGCCATCATCACGTCCATCGCGAGCGCGGTGACGATTCTCGGGTCTTTGAAGATATTCAATTTCGGCGCGAGCAATTTCGCGTAGCGGTCGAAATAGAGCATCTGCTTCGTGATGAGGACGAAGTCGCGCGGCATCCGCATCTTGTGTTTGATCGCGACGCGCATGATCGCGGGAATCAAGTCGGCGTACTTCACGTTTTCGAGCGCGCCTTCGAGGAGTGGGGCATATGCGTCGCGGAGATCGCGCGCGAATGCCTCGATGTCGACGGTCCTTCCGTCGACCGATCCCATGGCGACCATCGTCTCGGCGAGCTTCTTGTAGTCGCCCGACGCGAAGCTCATCAGGTAGTCGGTGACCTGCACGCGACGCTCGCGCGGAAAACGCCCGACGATTCCGAAGTCGAGGAACCCGATGCGCCCGTCCGTCAGCGCCATCAGATTTCCCGCGTGCACGTCGCCGTGGAAGAAGCCGTGAAAGATCATCGACTGGAACCAGGCGCGCATTCCGAGGAGCAGCTTGGCTTCGCCGTCGACTCCGGTGGCGCGGATCTGCGCGACGTCGTCGACGCGATGTCCGTAGAAGCGCTCCATCACGAGGACGCGCTTCGTCGTGAACGCGTGAAACACCTTGGGCGCGGCGACATCGACTTGGTGGTGCTGCACCATGATGCGGTTGAACTCGTCCATGTTCGCCGCCTCGTTGACGAAGTCGAGCTCCTCGTGGAGGTTCGCTTCGAAGTCGTCGACGATGTCGACCGGGTTCGCGAGCTCACCGTGCGGGAGCATCGCGAAGACCTTCGCCACGCCGCGAAGAATGCGAAGGTCCGCCGCGATGCGATCGGAGATGCGCGGTCGCTGAACTTTGACCACGACGTCCGCGCCGTCCTTGAGGCGCGCGGCGTGCACTTGCGCGATCGACGCGGACGCGAGCGGCTCGGGATCGAGCGACGCGAAGACCTCCGCCGGATCGCACCCGAGCTCTTCGCGCAGCGTCGCCTCGACGTCGCGAAACGGAAACGGCTTCACGCGATCGAGGCAGCCTTGGAACTCGCGGCAGTAGCGCTCGGGGAAGATCCCTTGGCTCGACGCGACGAGCTGCCCGAGCTTCACGTACGTCGGGCCGAGCTCCTCGAACGCTTGGCGCACGATGACCGGCGCCGCGTCCTTCTTGCCGCGCACGCGCGCGACCATCATGCGCCACGCCGACTTGATCGCGACCGCAAGAGTGATCGCGAGCCGACGCGCCGTGCGCGACGCGAGCAGCGTCACCACCGACGCCGCGCCGACCATCGCGATCCACGCGAGCGGCGACACGCGCACCATCGCGAGCGACGATGCGACTGCGAGCGGCGCCGCGTTCGTCGACGCCGCGATCGGCAGCGGCTCGGCTCCGCTGTCGAAGCACGGACGGCATCGCACGCGCGGCCTCGCGCGTCCGTCCGCGACCAAATGCACGCGCGCCCCTCGCGACATCGTTAGCGCGCATGCGTCGCAAGCTTCGGTGCGCGCGAGGGTCACAGCGACGAACAAGACCTCGTTGACCGGCTTCGTCTGTTGCATGAATCACAATGTATCACGCGTGCCCAACAATGTGAATCACGACGTGACACATAATATTAACCAACGATATTCAGGTCTTTTCAGCGTCGAAGGAGCTGCTTCAACTTCGGTGCGATGTCGGCAACCGCACCTGGGCCTTTGATCGAGCCGTCGAATTGGCGACCCGATGCGCGTCCGTCGGGACCGGGAATCGCGAAGAGCGGGATGAACTGCGAGAAGTATCCGGCCGCGGCGAGGCGTTCGCCGTCGCGATCGAAATCGAGCTCGAGGAACGTGAGGTTGGGCAGCGCGTCGTCGAGCTCACCGCGCGCGGCGGCGGCGTGGAATCGCTGACATGGCTCACACCACGTCGCGCCGACGTACACGATGAGCTCGCGAGACTCGGACTTCGCGACCGCGAGCTCGCGACGCACGGTCGCGGCGACGTCGTCGGCCGGCGCTTGGACGAAACGGATGCCCTTGGCTTGCGATGCGGACGGCGCGGTCGACGACGGCGCGCTCGACGACTTCGACGCAGGCGGATCCTCCTGCATGCGGCACGCGACCACGAGAATCGTCAAGATCGCGCCGAGCGTTCGCTTCATCGTCTCACCGCGTCGCGAGGATCGCGATGCCGATCCCGACCGCGACGATCGCGAGCACGATCGCGAGCATCGGAACCGGACGCGCCTCGGGGGGAACGGTCTGAACCGCGGGCGTCTGATCGAGCGTCGGTGGAGGACGCACCGTCGTCTGTTGCCTATCCTCCGCGATCGCGAGCTCACGATGGCTCACGCGATCGGCGGCCTCGAGCGTCACGCTTCCCTCCTCCATCGCGCGCAGCTTCGATCGCATGGCGCGCGCCGTCTGGTACCGCGCCTCCGGCTTCTTGCGCAGCGCCTTCAGACAGATCCGCTCGAGCTCTGGATCGACGCCCGCCACGAGCACCGACGGCTTGGGCGCGGGCGCTTCGATGTGCTTGAGCATCACTTGAAGCGGCGTCGCCGCCTCGAACGGAAGGCGTTTCGTCAGCATCTGGAAGAGCACGACACCGACCGCGTAGATGTCCGTACGCGCATCGGTCTTCTGTCCGAGCGCCTGCTCCGGCGCCATGTAGAGCGGCGTGCCGACGGTCATTCCGTGCTTCGTGAGCGTCGTCGTGTTCGATGTGGTCGCGCGCATCTCGGACGTGCCGCCTTTGCCGAGATCGTTTCCATCTTCCTCGTCGTCCTCGACCAGCTTCGCCACGCCGAAATCGCACACCTTCACGAGCTCGTGCTCGGCGCCGTCGTCGTCTTTCGATCGCACGACCATGATGTTCTCGGGCTTCAAGTCGCGGTGCACGATCCCCATCTCGTGCGCGACCGCCAGCGCGGCGAGGACCTGCGCGAGGATGAGCGAGATCCGCTCGGACGAGAGCGGCCAGTCTTCGGCGATGATCTCGGCGAGCGTGCGCCCATCGATGAACTCCATCGCCATGTAGAGGATGCCGTCCGGCTCTTGACCGAAGTCGAGGACGCGCATCGAGTTGGAGTGATCGAGCTTGAACGCGGTGCTCGCCTCGCGCTTGAAGCGCTTCGCGTACTTCGGATCCGTCGAGCCGTGCACGCGCATGATCTTGAGCGCGATCGATCGCTTCAGCGCCAGGTGACGCGCGCGGTAGACGGTGCCCATCGAGCCGCTGCCGACGAAGGCCTCGATGAGAAACTTCTCGGCGATCGTCCGCCCGACGAGCGGGTCGACGGCGGCGTCTTCCATCCGAGCGAGCATATCCTCGCCTTGCCGTCGCTGCACGGACACCCTACGTCTCGGCGGGGCCGGATATAGATGAATGAAATGGACGATGAACGAAAAGTGCCTGGCGGAAGATTCGGGCGCTTTGCGCGGCTAGCGGCGATGGGGGTTCGAACGGGGGCGGGAATGCTCGTCGATCGCGACGGGAGCAGCACCGCGAAGAGCGCGGCGGCCGTCCTCGGCACGTTGCGTGGGCTCGCGGCCAAGGTCGGGCAAATGGCGAGCTACGTCGACGGCGTCGTTCCCGAAGCGCACCGCGAAGCGTACGAGACGTCGATGAAGGCGCTGCGTGCGAGCGCGCCGAAATCGTCGGCCGCGTCGATCCGCGCGGCCGTCGAAGAGGAGCTCGGCGCGCCGATCGACAAGCTGTTCGCGCGATGGGACGACGTGCCGATCGCGAGCGCGTCGATCGGACAGGTGCATGGTGCACAGACTCCGGACGGGCTCGAGGTCGCGGTGAAAGTGCAGCATCCCGGAATCGTGCAGGCGGTCGAGAGCGATCTCGCCAACGCCGGCATCCTCGAGGGCTTCGTCGGCGTCCTCGGCGGCAAGCGCTTCGAGACGAAGAAGATGCTCGAGGTCATTCGCACGCGCTTCCGCGAAGAGCTCGACTACGACCTCGAAGCGCGCCGATTGCAAAGCTTCGCCGCGCTCCATACGGGCGACAAGACCGTGCGGATTCCAAACTTCATCGCGGCGCATTCGAGCAAGCGCGTCCTCACGACCGAGCTCGTGCGCGGTCTCGACTTCGACGAAGCGTGCGCGGCGTCACCCGACGAGCGTCGCGCGTGGGCGCACACGATGTGGCGCTTCGTCTTCAAGGGGACGCTCGTCGGCGGAATGCTCAACGCCGATCCGCATCCGGGGAACTACATCTTCCACGACGGCGGTGCGGTGACGTTCCTCGACTACGGTTGCATTCAAGAGATGGACGACTCGCGTCGCTCACGCGCGCGCGAGGTGCACTTCGCGGCGCTCGCACGCGACGAAACGCGCTTTCGAAAAGCGGTCGCGGACATGGTCGCGTCGAAGCCGGGACCGCTCGAAGACGCGGCGCTCGCGTACACGCGCAGCTGCTTCGAGCCGCTCTTCGCGTCGCCGCATCGCATCGAGCGTCCGTACGCGGCGAGCCTCGTCGACGGAATGAAAGAGATGAGTCAGGTCGCGCGCAAAGTGAAGGACGAGGAGTTTTTTACGATGCCGCCCGACATGCTCTTCGTGAATCGTCTTCAGTTCGGGTTCTATTCGGTCCTCGCGCGGCTCGACGTCGAAGGCGATTTCGCCGCGGTCGAGCGCGAGTTCCTCGGCGCGACCGCGTAGTCAGCCTCGCGCCGCAGATCACGGACAATCGTCGTTCGGCGGAACGGGCGCACCGACGCACGGGTCGCCACCGTCGACGCGCGCGGCGAAGCGCTTTTGATCGTCAGCCACCGCAGTGTCGAAGCGCGCGCCGATGGAGACGGCGTTGCATCCCGCATCCGTTCCGTCGTTCCGCTCGAGCCCCATGATGTCGCGCGCGGGGCACGCGGTGTTCTTGACCTGTCCGTACACCATCGCCGACTTGCAGAGGTACGAGCCGAGGAGCGGGTGATAGACGTTCTTTACGCCGGCCAAGAGCTCGCGTGACGACCATCTCCCCGCGAACGTCCCGTTCGACAGGCGGTAGATGCTTGGCGACGCCTCGACGATGTCGGCGACGACGACACCGTCGTGCAAGATGATCGTGAGGTAGCTCGTGTAGAACGGCAGCGACACCGCGAGCGAATCGAGACGCGCGACGACCTTGCCGCCGGTGACGTACGCGGCCTGATCGATGATGCTCGAGGTGTCGTACGTGAGCGTGTTCCAATACGCGCTGTCGCGGATCCACGCGTCGTTCAGATCGAAGCGCGGCGCGGTGAGGCCGCCGTCGGCGCCGCGCACGCCGATCATCGGGAACCACTCGACGAAGACGTCGGGATCCTCGGGCATCCCGTTCCATCCGCTGACGCGCACGAGAATGCCGTACGCGCCCGCGGCGAGAGAGTCGTTGAGCTTGTCCTGTTTGATCGTGTCGCCGACCATGCCGAGGTACTTGAGGAGGCCGTAGCCGGCGTTGTCGGTGCCGCCGTTGAGTCCGCCTTTGTCGGCGACGTACGTTTGAAAGTCGCTCGATCCGAGCGTCGCTCCGCACGAGTTGTCGCCCGCGGTAACGGTGCAGAAGCGATCGAGATCGAAGCCGGGGGGCGTGAGGTTCGCGCCCGCGTCTTCGCCGAGGCCGAAGTCGATGAAGCGGACAGCCGAAATGAACGACGTCGTGCCGCCGCCCGCATCGTCGGGGCGATCGGGCCAGCGCGTGTGCGTGCACTGCGGGCTGGAGTCCGGAGATGCGTCGGAGGATGCGTCGACGGTGGAGTCGAATGTTCCGGATTCGCTGAACGCGCCCGCGTCGCCGACGTGGAGCTCTTCGAAGCCGAGGACGTTCGCGCACGCTGCGGCCGCGAGCGCACCTACGCCGACGAACGCGACGGCGAGCACGACCTTCCTCGGCTCGCTCTTCAAAACGATCCTCGCACGCCGGCGCTGGACGCCGTGAAGTAGACCGCGCCGCCGCTCGCGATCGCGATCGCGCCGACGACGAACAGCACCGTCGACACCGTCGCCGTCGTGTACGCGCGGTGGCTCTGATCGACCGCGGCTTGCGGACACGCGTCCGGCGCGTGACCGCACATGCTCCGCGCGTCGTCGTAGCCCCCCTTCGCGATGAGACCGAGGAGCCCACCGACGCCGACCATGACGACGCCTGCGCCGCCGATCGCGAACCCCGTCGTGCGTTGCGGAGTCCAGAACGAAGGCGCTTCACGCGGAACGACTGGACGCTCGGGCTCGATCGGCGCTGGGACGATCGCGGGCGTCGTCGGCGCGGGCGGCGTCGGCGTCGGCTCGATCGGCGCGTCTTCCAGCGGCGTCACGATCACGCTCGCTTGCGGCGCCGATTCGTCGACGACGATCGTCCGCTCCCACGATTTTTTCTTCGGCGCGGTCGCGGTGATCACGTGCTTGCCGGGATCGATCGGCGCCGCAGAATCCCAAGCTCCCGCAGGAACCGCCAACCCATCGCGCTTCACGACGAGCCCCTCGACCCGCGCGTCGACCTCGACCTTGATCGTGAGTCGCATCAGCTTCGGCTCGAGCGCCGTGATGCGCTGCTGCGCGAACGCTTCGTAGTCCGCGCGCGACGTTCGCCGCGCGAGCGCGATCGCTTCGTTGTACGTCCCCCACGCGCTCGCGAGCTGTCCGGTCTTCTCGTAGCAGTTGCCGAGGTTGAGGAGCGTGCTCACCTTGGCCGCGGCTTGATGGCTCGCGCTGAACTTTGCGCACGCCTCGACGTACTTGCCGGCGTCCATGAGCTTGAGACCTTCGTCGAAGAGATCCTTCGCGGCCGCCGTGTTCTGACGATCGGGCGGCGGCTCGTCGGCGAGCGCGACGCCTCCGCGCGCGACGGCGAGCGCGATGCAACACGCGGCGAGGAACACGCCCGGGCGAGTCACGTCAGTCCCAGGCGCGAGGGGGACCCGACGCGGGCGCGGCGGGGGGCTTCGTCGGTGCAGCGCCGACGGGTGGGCGCGCGGAGGGTTTGGGTGCGGCGGACGCCGAGGGATCGGCTGAAGCAGAGGCCGTCGTCGTCGGGGTCGCGGTCGCGGTCGGGGTCGGGGTCGAGGTCGCGGTCGGGGTCGGGGTCGAGGTCGAGGTCGAGGTCGAGGTCGACGCACTGACGGGCGCAGCCGCGCTCGCCGGTCGATCCGATCCGCGCAACGCGATGACCCCCGCGCCTCCCGCGAGCCCCACGAGCCCCGCGACGATCGCGACGGTCGTGATCGCGCGCTTCCGATTCGGCGGCGTGTTCTGCGTCGTCCCCCACGCCGAGTTTCCCGTCGCGCTTCCAGCGACCGCGCGCACAGGCACCGCGGCCCGCAGACTCACCGGCGGCGGCACGCTCGCGACGCGGAGCACGTTGCTGATCCGATCCGCCGTCCCGCGCTGATAGTCCGGCGCGTACTTCTCGAGCACCGCCGCGAGCTCCGCCACGTTCGCGAAGCGCACCTTCTGATCGCGCTCGAGGCACCGCACGATCCCCGCGCTCAACGTCTCGGGAATTTCCGCGCGAAGCTCGCGCGGCGGGATCACCGTGTCCTGCGCGACCTTGAACACCAGGTCCGGCATCGTCTCGGCCATGAACGGCGTGCGCCCCGTCAGAAGCTCGTAGAGGATCACGCCGAGCGACCAAATGTCCGATCGCTCGTTCGCCCCCTTCGCCGATCGCATCTGCTCCGGCGCCATGTAGAGCGGCGATCCGATGATCGTCGACGTGCGCGTCAACGTGAGCGGCGGCTGACTGGCCGTCGAGAGCATCTTCGAGATTCCGAAGTCGAGCACCTTGACGCAAGGCTGCCCGTCCGGCCTCTGGATGAGAAAGAGGTTCTGCGGTTTGAGATCGCGATGCACGATCCCGAGCGCGTGCGCTTCGGCGAGCGCCTCGCACGCTTGGAGAACATGCCCCGTTGCCTCGCCGACCGAGAGCGGTCCCTTTGCCTGGAGGACGTGCCAGAGATCGCTCCCGTCGAGGTACTCCATCACGATGTACGGAGCGCCGTCGTCGAGCCGCCCGACGTCGAGCACCTTGGCGACGTGCTCGCTCTTCAGCCGCACCGCCGCTTGCGCCTCGCGCAAAAATCGCTCGGTGTGCTCGACGCTGTCGAGCGCGGCCGGGAGCAGGAACTTGAGCGCGACCCTTTGACGGAGCTCGAGGTGCTTCGCTGCGACGACGACGCCCATGCCGCCCGCGCCGAGGACCTTCTCGACGCGGTACTTCCCTGCGAGGACATCGCCCTCGCGAACCGGGGAGACCACTTCGTCGGTGTGAGTCGTCAAGGCGCTGCTCCCGAACGTTCAATATACGCCGTCCGCGCCGCGGCGTCGCGCGCCCCGTTCGCCTGATGCTCGCCCGACGTCTCGCGTGATACCATCTCCCATGCCGTCCACTTCCGCGCAGACCATCCCCCTCGAAGTCATCGAGAAGCTCCCGAAGACCGATCTCCACGTCCACCTCGACGGATCGCTTCGACTCTCCACCATCCTCGAGCTCGCCGAGCGCGGGCGCATCGAGCTCCCCGCGAAAGATCCCGACGCGCTCCGCAAGGAGATGCACCTCGGTGAGAACTGCGGCTCGCTCGTCGAATACCTGAAGGCGTTCGACGTCACGTTGCGCGTCATGCAAAACGCCGAGTCGCTCACGCGCATCGCGTACGAGCTCGCCGAGGACGCGGCGAAAGAGAATGTAAGGTACATGGAAGTCCGCTACGCGCCGATGCTGCACACGCGGCGCGGCTTGAAGCTGACGAGCGTCGTCGAGGCGGTGCTCGAAGGACTGCGCGCGGCGCAAGAGGCGTACGGCATCGAGTCGAACGTCATCATCTGCGGCATCCGAAACGTGTCGCCCGAGAGCTCGCTCGAGATGGCCGAGCTCGCCGTCGCGTACAAAGGTCGCGGCGTCGTCGGCTTCGATCTCGCGGGCGCCGAGTACGATCACCCGGCGAAGCACCACCGCGCCGCGTTCCAGCTCGTGCGCGACAACAACATCAACGTCACCATCCACGCTGGCGAAGCCTACGGACCCGAGTCGATCGCGCAGGCGATCCACGTCTGCGGCGCGCACCGCATCGGCCACGGCTGTCGCCTCCGCGAGAACGGCGATCTGCTCCACTACCTGAACGACCACCGCGTCCCGCTCGAGGTCTGCCCGTCGTCCAACGTGCAGACCGGCGCGGTCCGCGATTTCGCTTCCCACCCGCTTAAGCTCTATCTCGCGCTCGGCCTGCGCGTGACGATCAACACCGACAACCGTCTCGTCACCGACACCGACGTCTCGAAGGAGCTCTGGCTGTGCCACACGGAGCTGGGCGTCTCGGTCA
>JBBQXV010000038.1:0-45256 GCA_038209335.1 Polyangiales bacterium
GCGCTCGCGCCGTACGAGACGCCCGCCGCGCTCGTCGCGGATCTCCAGCGCGCGTCGACTCTCTCCTACGAAGAGCGCGACGCGATCGTCCTGGCGCTCGTCGGCGAGCATCAGGGCGCGCCGAAGCCCGTTTGGGAAGCGCTGCTCCTCGCGGCGTTCGAGCCGATGCTCGTCAACCTTCGCAAGCGCGTCGGATCGCGCGACGACGAGGACCGCGATCAGGATCTCCTCCTCGCGTTCCTCGGAGCGCTCCGCACGGTTCGCGCGACGACGTTCGTGACGCTCGCGATTCGCCGCGCCACGCAAGGTCCGCTCTTCGACGCGCGTCGCCGCGCGCAGCGTGCGCCGCCGATGCTGGAGCTCGACGAAGAGGCGCACGCACGGAGCCCGTTCGGCGCGGCGGACGACAAGCTCGCGGTCGCGGAGATCACGCGCATCATCGAAGCGCGTGGCGGGAGCGAGCTCGTCGACGCGATGCTCGCGACGCACGGGGCCGACGAGTCGCTGAAAGACTACGTCGCGCGCAACTACGAGCACGCCACCGCCGAGGAGCGCGCGGCCGCTTACGACCGTCTGAAGATCGCTCGCCGTGATGCGCTCGCGAAGCTCCAAAGCGAAGCCGCGCGCGCCGCATGAAACGTCATCGCATCACCTCGAACCCTGAACCCATCAACCGTCAACCCGTCCACCGTCCACGCATTGAAAGAGAGTCCGTCATGAAGCCTTCGAAGTCGCAGTCCCCGAAAACGTCCACCCACAACCACAGCCACACCACCAAGGAGTCGACCATGAAGACCGTCGTTGAAAACCCGAGCCACACCGAAACCGTTTCCCTCCCCACGTACTTCACGCCGCCGCCGGCCAACCTCGTCATCCCTCAGCCGCCCGCGGGTTGGGAGACGTCGAACGCGGCCGACTACCGCGGCGTGAAACCGAAGCAGCTCGAGCTGCGCACGCTCGTCGCTGCCGTCAGTGAGCTCGCGAAGTTCAGCGACTACGAGGCGACGCTCGGCAAGACCGCGCCGCCGTACGCGCAGGTGCTCCCGCTGTTCGATGCGGCGAGCAAGTGGTCCATGATGCGGAGCGCTGCCGCCGCATGGGACACGTACTGCGCGGTGCAAGAGGGGATCATCTGGACGCAGGTTCGCGATCACATGGCGCGCATCAAGCCCGCCATGGCGCTCGCGCTTCGTAGCGATTCTTCGATCGCTGGGAAGTACGTGAACTTCGTGACGCTGCTCGGTGCGCGGACGACCATCGCGCGCAAAGGGGCGTCCACGCGGCGTGCGAACAAGATCTCCGAGTTGAAGGGCGAGCTCCCTACCCACGGGGTCGTCGGTAAGCAGCGCAAGCGCGCTGCGGACAAGGCGGCCGTCGCGAAGGCGACGGAGATCCTCGAGAGCGCCGCGCACGCGGTGACCTCGACTCCGAAGGCGGACGCGCCGGCCGCGGCGTCACCGCAACCGGTCGTCCCACCCGCGTCGCAACTGGTCGCGCCATCCGCGCAACCGGCGGTCAACGCCGCACCGTTGAACGGCGCGTCGGTGAACGGCGCGAACGGCGCAAACGGCAGCAACGGCAGCAACGGAGCCGCGCATGCGTAGTCGCGCGCATCGCGCGCTCACCCCGAGCCCTCGGCGGACATCGCTCCGCCGGGGGTTTCGTGGTTTCCAGAGGCGTTACGCCAACGGAGTGAAGGCTGACGGCAGGAAGCGAGCAGGAAGCGAGCAGGAAGCGAGCAGGAAGCGACACGGCTCGCCGCGTCTGCCGCACATGGTACGATCTCTTCGATGCGTCCCGTCGAAGCGCGCTACGAAGATGGTTTCCTCAAACCTGCGAAGCCGCTGCAGCTTCGACCCGGCGAACGGGTCGGCATCATCGTCGTTCGGCGCCCCGATGTTGCGCGCTGGGACCTCGAGCGCATCGCGAAGTCAGCGGCCGAAGATGTCGCGCTTGCGGAGACCGGTCTCGACACCTTCACCGATTCGCTCGAAGCCGAGGACCGTCGTTGAAGCGCGGCGATCTTTGGTGGGCCGATCTCGGCGCCCACCGTCCGATGGAGCAGACGGAGGCGACCCGTGATCATCTGGCAGAGTGACGCGCTCACGCGCGTGCTCGCGTCGGTTCTCGTCATACCGCTCACCACGAACCTCGATCGCGCGCATCTCGCCGGCACGGCCGTCGTCAGCGCCACGGAGGGCGGGCTTCCCGATGACTCCGTCGCGCTCGCTTTTCAGCTGCGAGCCATCCCGAAGTCGGCGCTCGCGTCGCGAATCCGTGCACTGACCGAGTCCGAGCTGGCCGAGTTGGAACTCGCGACTGACGAGGCGCTGGGCCGCGTCGAGCCCTGACCGCTCGGAGGTCGCTGCTCCGCCAGTCGAGCATTGCGCGCCTCGTCGACCCTTGACCATCGGCACCGTTTGGCAACACGCTCGCGTAACCCACCACGGACCGAGCCATGACCACCATCCTCCGCCGCCGCGCCGCGAGCGCCGTCGTCACCCTCGCGTGCCTCGCAGCCGCCGCCGCGTGCAGCACGAGCAAGGCTGCGGCGCCCTCCGACGCCGGATACACGACGCCGCCGCTCGTCGCCGCGCGCCCGTACAAATTCAAAGAGCCCGTCGGCTACGATCCGAAGACGCCGACGCCGCTCGTCGTCGTTCTCCACGGCTACTCGATCGACGGACTCCTCGAGCAGGCGTATCTCGCGCTGAACGCGCTCGCGGACAAGAAGACATTCCTCATGGCGTACCCAGACGGCACGCTCGACTCGCACGGCCATCGGTATTGGAACGCCACCGACTTCTGCTGCGATCTCGATCACCGAGGCAACGACGACGTCGCGTACGTCGGGCAGATCATCGACGACATGAGCGCGCAGTACAACGTCGATCCCAAGCGCATCTACCTCGTGGGTCACTCGAACGGCGCGTTCATGTCGCAGCGGTTCGCGTGCGACGTCGCCCCGCGCATCGCGGCGGTGGTGTCGCTCGCGGGCGGGATCTTCTTCGACCCCGCGAAGTGCCAACCGAGCGAGCCCGTGGCGATCGCCGAGGTGCACGGCGACGCCGACGCGGTCGTCAACTACGACGGCGGCGACATGGTGAGCTTGCTCGACGGGAGCGTCGTCTTCACGGGGAAGTATCCGTCGGCGCATCAGACGGTCGCGACGTGGGCAGCGAAGAACGGCTGCACCGGCGCGCTCGCAGCCAGCGGACCGATGCTCGATCTGGACCAATCCCTCGCCGGCGCCGAGACGGTCGTCGAGCGCTACGACGGATGCCGCGCGAGCGTGGAGCTCTGGACGATCAAGGGCGGATCGCACCTGCCCGCGTTCAGCGAGACGTGGCCGGATGCGCTCTGGGGGTTCTTGGCGAGCAACGCGAAGAAGTGAACCATCCTCATTTTTCGCGGGGCGCGGTCGATGGTGCCACTCGCTCGATCGAAACGGTCTCGCTCGTGCATTCGCCGGTCGAGATGTGCTGGTAGCCCCATGTCGTGAACTCGACCTCGCACTTGTCGATGCGAAGCATGCCGGGGCCCGCCCCCGAGATGTTCGTGACGAACGGCCCGGCCGTCGTGGTGCAGCCGGAGAGGAGAGCGAGTACGGCGAGCGCGGCAACGGAGCGAGAGGAGTTGGCCATGCCCGAGGCGTTATCACAACGCGCGGGCTAGCGATCGTCTCCGCCGCCTCGCCACTCCGCCCGCTCCGCGCTACTCCTGCCCGCAATGGCCCATCACCAGTACGAATCCGTCCACGTCGCCAACGCCATCAACTTCCCGCACGCGGACTTCGTCTTCGTCCCGGGCTTCTCGACGGTGGTCGGCCCGACCGGCGCGGGCAAGACGACGATCCTCGATCTCCTCTACTTCGCAATCGGCGCACCGCACCCCGGCAACCCCGAGCGCTTCGATCCGCAAGTCGAAGCGACGCTCGGCCCTGGCGTCGTTACCGCCGTCATCCGCACGAAGTACGGCGAGCGCTACGCCGCCGTCCGCAGCCTCGGCACGCCGCCGCGCGTCTACCGGCTCGGCGCGACGGGGCGCGAGATCCGCGACGCCGACGAGGTCGACGTGTCGCTCTCCGGCGAGCTCTTCGACTCCGAGCACTACGGCCCCGGCGACATCTTCGCGCTCGCACGCGATCCGGCGCGGCAGCTCGCGCTCCTCGATCGCTTCGCGCAAGCCGACGTCGATGGCGTGTCGGAGGAGATCGCGCGCGTCGAGCGGAAGCTCGCGCACGGCGACGTCGTGATGCGGCGGCTCGCGCTCGAGCTCGTCGACGACGCGGAGGCGACGAAGGATCTTCCGGAGAACGAAGAGGCGCTCGCGGCGCTTCAGCGCGCGGAGGGGCCGGACGCATCGGAGACCGCGCGCGCGCACGAGGCGAAGGCGACGCGCGGGCGCGAGCGGACGGCGATCTCCGAGCTGTCGAAGGAGCTCGCGGCAGCGGACGGCGCGCTGCGTACGTTCGCGAGCGAATACACGGCGCGCATCGCGCGTGCGGCGATCGCGGACCTCGAGAGCGGCGCGCACGCGGCGATCTTCCAGCGCGCGAACGCGGCGGCGCAGCGCGCGGCGGTGGCGATCGAAGAAGGTGCGCGGCGGATGCACGACGATCTCGCGGCGTCCGAGCGCGCAGTCGCCGACGAAGCGCGCGCGCTCGCGGCGGCGCATGTCGACGAAGACGGCGCGTACCAGGCGCTCCTCGCGAAGAGCGAAGCCGACGTCGCGCGCGCCACCGATCGCGCGCGCCTCCAGAAGCGCTGCGAAGAGCTGCGCCACGCGAAGCGGCTCGAGGCGGACCACCGCCGCGATCACGACGCTCAGAAACGCGAGCGCGACGCGCTCCTCGACGAACGCGCGCGCCTCTACGTGCAGCGCTTGAAGGTGCGAGAAGACGCCATCGCGAAGAACCAGGCGCGCATCGGCGACTACATTGAAATCAACCTCGCGCATTGCCGAGGGACGGACGCCTACCATGCGCTCCTGACAGAGCTCCTCGAAGGGAGCCGCGTGCGCGTCGAGCTCATCGCGAACATCGCGCGCGGTATCCTTCCGGCGGATCTCGTCGCGGCGATCGTCGCGGACGATCCCGAGCGGATCATCGCCGTCGACGAAACCAAGACCGACAAGGCGCAGCGCGCGCGGAAGATCATGGCGCTCCTCCGCGACACTGGGCGGCTCGGCGAAATCGAGACGGTGCCGCTCGCCGACGTGCCGACGATCAAGCTGAAGGTCGGCGAGCACTTCGAGCCTTCGGGCGGTCTCTCCACCGGACAGTCGTGCACGTGCATCCTCGCGATCCTCCTCGCGCGCCGCGCCGGGCCGCTCGTCATCGATCAGCCCGAGGATCACCTCGACAACCGCTACGTCTACAAAGTGCTCGTGCAGGCGCTCCGCGAAGTGCAGAAGGAGCGGCAGATCCTCATCGTCACGCACAACGCGAATCTGCCGATGCTCGGCGACGCCGGTTGGGTGTTCGTGATCGGCGCGACGGGACGCGTCGGGCGGATCGAGCATCAAGGTACGGTCGACGATCTGCGCACCGTGCTCGAAGACTTGATGGAGGGCGGACGCGAAGCGTTCTTGAAGCGCGGCGAACGGTATGGGCACAAGCACATCGCGTCCCTTCCTTCTCGCAACGGCTGAGTGGGACTACACTTCGATTCCGGAGGGGACCATGAAGAAGAAGACGACCGCAGCGGCAGTGGTGCTTGCAATTGGCTGCTCCGCGGCATGCAGCTCGAGCTCGTCGGGGGGCGCGGGAAGCGGCAGCGACGCGGGCGGCGACTCGTCCGCGGGTAGCCGTCTCGCCCCCGGCATCGCGATCGATGGCATCACCATCTGCCAGGGCACGAGCGTCCCCATCGTCGCCGCGCGCGCCGAGGTCACGAAGCGCAACGCGCCCATCGTGGTGGGACGCGACGCGCTCGTTCGCGTCTTCGTCAAGCCCGACGCGACGTTCGCTGCGCGCGGCGTGGTCGCACGCGTGACGATCACGGCCGGCGGAGCACCGACCGAGCTCGTCGCGTCGCTCACCCCCGCAGGCGCGTCGGACGACGGGAAGCTCGACACCACGCTGAACGTCGAAGTCCCCGGCGCGGCGATCACCGCAGACGCCGAGATCAGCGTGCGCATCGAGGAGAAGCCGGGCGCGACGCCGCCGAGCGGCTCGACCGACGGCGCGGTGTGGCCGGCCACCGGCACGACGAAGCTCGCCGCGACGTCGTCGAACGGAAACCTCGCCGTCGTGCTCGTGCCGTTCCGCTACACGGCGGACATGTCGAACCGCGTACCCGACATTTCGGCGGCGGTGGTGAAGCAGATCTTCGACGGCGTCGCCGCGCAGTACCCGGTCCCAGCCATCGACGTCACCGTCCACGCGCCGGTCGATCTCGCGACGACGCTCGCGCCGACGGGGACCGGTTGGGACGAGTGGCTCATGCAGCTCCAGACGCTCCGCACGAACGAAGCGCTGAAATCGAACGTCGTCTACCTCGGCGTCGCGATGCCCGCGGACTCGAACAGCGCCTACTGCGGGGGCGCATGCGTCCAGTCGGTGAGCTCGGGGAACCCGACGACCGGCGCGGCGCCGCTGGCCGCCGTAATCGCGCTCTTCACGGGAAACTCCGGCGACGGCGGCGCGTCCGACGGCGGCGCGCCGACCCTCGACAACTACGGCGGCGTCTTCGCCAACGCGATCGGCCCTCTCTTCGGCCGTCTGCGCGCACCGTGCGGCAACCCGCCCGCCCCGGACCCGATGTTCCCGTACTCGGACGGTCAGATCGGCGTGCGCGGATACGACCGACGAACGAAGACGCTCCTCGATCCGACGGCGACGAAGGACTTCATGAGCTTCTGCGCGCCGACCTGGACGAGTGACTACACGTTCGCGGGGATCTTCAGTCGCCTATCGTTCCTCAACAAGACGGCGCGGTAGCTCGCGGCGACCTCAGAGCAAGCGCCGTCGAGCCCCGCCTTCAGCCGCCCCGATGTTCCATCGCGCTGATCCGCCGCTCGTGATCGTCGACCCGCGCGCGCATCGCGAGATCCTCGCGGAGGACGTCGCGCACTTCGCGGACGGCGCCGGCCACCGCGATGATCTCGGTCGCGAGGCGGATCTCCGTCTCGGTTTGACGCCGCGCGAGGGTGTCGAAGCGCGCGTTCGTCTCGTCCTTCGTCGTGCGAAGCTCGTCGTTCGTCGCACGAAGCTCGTTGTTCGTCGCGCGAAGCTCGTCGCGTACTCCGTCGATGCGTCCGTTCGTGTTGCGGATCTCGTCCCGAATCTCGCGAAGAATTTCGATCGTGATGTCCGTCGGCTCCATGGCGCTCCCTTCGAGTATGGCGCCGACCAAGAGCAAGCGCGAGGCCAAGAACGCGCTCGAACGATTTCGCCGACATGCGCGATGGCGCGGGTGTCCGGGACAGTGGCGGCATCGTCCCAGGACAGGTTCTGGCATCCTTCGCGAATTCCATGATGCCCGACGAGCTCCTCGCCGCGCTCTCTTCCGCCAGCCACGACGCCGCCGCCGTCCGCGAGATCGTGCGCGCGTGCCTCCGGAGCATCCGCGACGGGACGAGCGTCGAGCACCTCGAGATCGCGGTGATCCTCGCGCCGCTCTCCGAGCACCCGAACGCGCGCGTGCGGCAGGAGATCGCCGACGGGTGCGATCTGTTTCCCGAGCCGTTCTACGAGCGCGTCGTCACGCGCGTCGAGAGCGACGCGGACCACTTCGTCTGCGCCGCCGCCGCGCGCGCCACCAAGCGGCGCGCGTCACGGAAGAAGGAGCGCGCGAAGGGCGAAGAGGGTGACCGCGCGCTCGCCACCGTGCTCGCGGAAATCGAAAAGAAAGACGGCAAGGCCGCGCGACGTCGCGCCGAGCGCGTGATGCGCCTCGGCATCGAACAGCTCGTCGTCCGCGTCGATCACGAGCTGAAGCGGCAGCGCCTCCCGCTCGAGACCGCGCTCTCGGCGCTCGACGCGGAGATCGCGCGGCCGTCACCCGTGCGCGGCGCGCTCGCGGAGAAGGCGCGCGTAGTGCGCGAGCGGATCGCGTACGAGCAGGCGATCTTCGCGCGCGTGCACGGCTACGCGACGCGCGTGCGCCCGGCGTTCGCGGACGAAGGGCTGTGGGACGTGGTCGATCAGGCGCGGCGTCAGATCGTGCAGGCGCTCGGCGAGCGCGGGACGCGCGTCGACGTGGTGGTCGAAATCGACCGGAGCCTACGCATCGACGCGGATCGCCACGCGCTCTTGCAAGCGATCGAGAACGTGATGAAGAACGCCGTCGAAGCCTACGCCGTGGACGCGCGCGCGGTGGTTCGCGTCGGCGCGCGCGCTTCGCAAGGGAGCCGAGGTCGAGATCACGATCGCCGAGGTAGGCGCCGGCGGGAGCGCCGCGATGCTCGCGGCGCTGTGCGTCCCGTGCGCGAGCACGAAGCCGGGCGGCACTGGCGTGGGAATGGGCACGGTGCGAAAGATGATCGAAGACGTGCACGACGGGGAGCTCTCTGTGAAGAGCGCGGTAGGCGAGGGGACGACGGTGACGATGGTGATCTCGGCGCGGCGGGCATAGCGATGAACGAAGACGGTCACGACGTGCTCGTCGTCGAAGACGATCCGGCTACTGCGAAGCGTATTGGGGAGGTCGTGCGGTCCCGCGGCGATCGGCCGCGCGTGGTGGCGACGGTGGAGGACGCGCTGGCGGAGCTGCGCAAGCCCCCGCCTTGCTACCTCATCGTCGACCAGCAACTTCCGGCTACCGCGGGCGAGCCTGCGATCATCGGCGGCGGCCCGCGCGTGATGGAGGCCGCGCGGAAGATCAACGCGCGGCGCAACGCGGACGGGTGGCGCGAGATGCCGCTCATCGTGCTCACCGGGTACACGAGTCATCACGACTTCGTGTCGGACATGTTTGATCGCGGGGCGGACGCGTTCGTGGAGAAGCCGCTGGGCGACAAGCAGATCGAGTCCTTGCTGGCGAAGATCGCGTTGGTGATGGGAAGAGCGCAGCGCGAATCGCACGCGGCGTGCGCCGCGTTCGCGACCTCGACCTCGACCCCGACGTCGACTTCGACCTCGACCTCCGTAACCCTCTTCCTCGAAGGCACCAAAGACGGCGCGCGCACGACCGTCGTCATTAACAGTGCCCGTCGCGCGGTTCAAGACGCGGTCTTCCTCATGCTCCTCCGCCTCGTCGTCGCTCACCAGCGAAGCGCCCGCGCGTTCTCGTCGCGCGACGCGCTCGGCATGGCCGCACGCAACGCGACGTCGCGCGTGCGCGAAGCGTTCGACGGCCTCGTGCCCGCGAGCTTCGAGATCCTTCAAGGCGACAACGGAGGCGCGTTTCGCTTGAACCCCGACATTGTCATCGAAGGCGTCGACTGGGCGGCGCTCGAAGAGCATCCGCACGCGGGCGTGCAGAAGATCGCACGGGAGCAGCGGACCAAAGCGAAATGAGCTTTAGTGTCGGTTCGCAAGGAGACCTCTCGTGAAACGAACCGCACTGACCCTGACGATCCTCTTCCTCGCGTCGTGCACGCCTGCGGCGGCGCCCGATGCCGCGGCGTCCGGGGACGTGACGGAGGAAGACCTCGGTCCGCTTCGCCAGCGCGCGGGCTGCGCCGCGGCGTCCGATTCGCTCGTGTGTCGCGCGCTCGTCGCGTTCGCCGCGGGGCATCGGCCGTCCGCGCCCGCGTCTCCCATCTCCATGCCCGGAGCGGTGGCGGTGATTCCGGCGCCCGGCTCGGCCGAAGACGGCCAACCCCCGATCTACGGCGGCGCGTATTTGATCCTCGCGAAGGGCGCCGCGCGTTTCCAGATTCTGCTTCCGAGCAACGCGGCCGAGCGCGAGGCTTCGAACGCGTTGGTCGCCGCGATCACGGCCGGTCAACCGCTTCCCGCCGACAACGCCACGGTCGTCTACGCGCGCGCGCGCACCGGCGGCACGCGATCGGCGACGGACGTCGGGCAGTCGGTCACGTGGTCGGGCGAGTCCACGGGATTTCTCCGCGAGACGACGATGGGGCTCGTGGTCGTCGAGCGGAGCCCGTCCGTGATCATGGTGGCAGTCTTCCCGCGCTGACTGCATCGTGGTCGAAGACGCCCTATGCGGGCGACCTCTGTCGCGACGAGCTTCTCTTTCACGTCATCAATTCGCTGCTCGAGGTCTCCATTCGCCATCGGCTCGTGATGTCGGCGCGCGTGGACTAGCGGCCGGAGCGTCGCCGTTTCTGGCATTCTTCGCGAATGCGCGCGTGTCGTCCCGATGCTCGTCACCTCTGCGCGGTCTTGCTCGCCGTCGCTGGGTGCTCGAGCGACGGCGGCGGCGAATCGAACGCCGACGCCGGCGCCGACGCACGCCTCGCGAACGACGCCGCGACGTCCGATGCGCAGACTGTCTCCGACGGATCGATGCCGCTCGATGGATCGCCGGACGCGCGCGCGTGCGCTCCGGCGCGGATCGCCACGTCGCTCCCGTCGCTCATCGATGCCATTGCGTCCGCGATGAGCGCGGGCGCGCCTCCCGCGTCGAACGCGACGGTGGTGCCGACGTCAATCGCGCGCGACGCGTTCGCGGCCGCCACCGTCGCCGCGCTGTCGGGAGATTTCTCCGCGGCATGCACACTCCCCGCTCCCTACCGCCTCGTCTCGATCGCAGACGGCGCCGACGATCTTCTCGTCGTCGCGGAGGTCGATGCCGTGGGCACGCCCGCTCCCGCGCTCTTCTGGGGAACGTACGTGGCGCGCGCGGGCGCAGGGTTCGCGCGCGTCATCGTCGAGGCGCCGCATCCGCTTTTCGACACGCACACCGAGCGCGAGGCGGCGGATCTCTTCGTACACGTGCGCGCGAGCGCGCTCCTCGTCGCCGGATCCCACCGCTGCGCGAACACGACGGCATCGCCGTGCTCGGGGACGACGACCGCATGCGGCGCCAGCGCGGCGTTCCGCGTGTCGGACGCGGCACACTCGCGGGCGCTCCCGTTCGACGCCGTGCACGACGCGCTGTCGCGCGCATCGACCGCGCCGTTCCTCCAGCTCCACGGAAACGCCGCGACTTGCCCCAGCGCGCTCGTCAGCGACAGCTCCGGCGCGTGGTCGACCACGGGTCTCGCGGCCACGTTTGCGACGGCGCTCGAAGCGAACGGCGTCGTCGTCGGGCGATGCGGGAACGGCTACCCGACGGCGGCGTGCAACCTCTGCGGCACCGACAACGTCCAAGCGCGCTTCACCGCGAGCTCCGCCGATGCGTGCATGACGAACGGGACGTCGTATGGCCGGTTCATCCACGTCGAGCAGCAGCCCGCGCTCCGTCTCCTCGCGAGCGACGGCGGCGCAGCGGGGTACGCGCCACTGCTTGCAGCCGCGGCGGCGACCTTTCCATGACCACCACGCGCCGCGAGACGCTTGCCGTTCCTCTACCGAGTCGCGCGCGCCGCAAACCGCGCGCACAGCTCGTCGACGCCCGCGAGGACCGCGTCGTCGGTCGCTTCGGGACCAGAGAGCTCACGCACGTAAGGCGCGAGCCACTTCACCGCCGGCGCGATCGCGCCGAACACCCTCACCGGATGCGGCGAGGGAACGATCATCTGCAGCCCCGTGAGGACGCTCCGGTGGAGCGCGCCGATGAGACCGTCGGCGAGGATCACGGTCGACGACGCGACGCGCTCCTTCTCCCAGCGCTTGATGAGCGCCGCCATTCGCGTGCGCTCCTCGCTCGTCATGCGTGCTTCGCTCGGAAAGATCACGACGAGCTCCACCAGCTTCCCGGGTACGCGCTTCCGGAAGTCGGCGCCGAGCGCGTCGATGCGATCCATGTCCGCGATCGACAGCTTCCCCTCGAACAGATGGACGCCCATGCGCCGCCACACGGCGGTCGTGACCGTCGGCATCTCGATGATCGGGGAGAACGAGCACGTGAGCATCGCAGCGGTCCAAGGCGCCGTTCGAGCTTACAGGCTTCGCGGGGTTCGCGCGGTCCGAGCGCATTCGCGGGAACTCCCGCGGCCCGCAGGCGTCCAACGCAGGTGAGGAGCACTCCAATGAAGCGCGCGACGAAGGTCTCGACCGCGATCGCCATCGGCAGTCTCGTGCTGGCGGCAAGTTGCAACAGGAGCACGCTCTCTCCGCGAGAGATCGTATCTCCCGCCGCGCACACGTCGCCCCCGTTGGCGAGCGCTTCGCCGTCGGCCGCACCGACCGTCGCGTGGGTCGTCCCGCCGCTCGGCATCAAGACGCCGATGCCCGGCGAGCCCGATCGCGCGGCGCTCGCGGCGGCTCGGCTCGTCGCGGTCGGCTGCGAGCGAAATCAAGACGAAGTGAACACGCGCGTGAATCGGCAACTCGCCGAGATGCGCGCGGCCGTCGCCGAGAGCTACGCGTCGTGGAAAGCGCAGCCGCGCTGCGACGAGCTCGGCAACATGTGGGGCGACGGCATCGGCACCGCGTTCGGCTCGGGCGGCCTCGGGCTCTCGGGCGTCGGCGAGGGAGGCGGCGGCCGCGGCGAAGGGATCGGCCTCGGATCCATGGGCAGCGTCGGCCGCAGCGCCGACCGTGCAAAGAGCGCCTCGGGTACGAACAACCAAGTCGCAGGCGTCGACGAAGCCGACATCGTCAAGAACGACGGCGCGTACGTCTACATCGCGACCGGCGGCGCGCTCCGGATCGTCGAAGCGCTCCGCCCGCGCCTCGTGTCGGTGACCAAGCTCCCCGGCGACGTCAAAGAGCTCCTCGTCGAAGGCAACCGCGCGGTCGCGTTCGTCGCCAACGGCGGCACCGGCGCGCGCCCGTGCACGTATGGATACGACTGCACGTTCGGCGGCGACGGAAGCCAGACGAAGCTCTTCGTGATCGACGTCACCGATCGCGCGCATCCACGCATCGCGCGACGGATCGATCTCTCCGGCTCGCTCATCGCTGCGCGGCGCATCGGCAACGCGGTGCACACCGTCGTCGCCGACCGCGAGTCGCTCACGGCGAGCTACGAGACGTGGCCGAAGATGATCCCTGCCGATTGCCAAGTGAAGGGAATGGACCACGCGGCCGTGCGCGCGCGCTTCAAGCAGCTCGAGCACGACAACGAGGTCGCGATCCGCGCCGCCGCGGGAGGCTTTCCGACGATCGCGGAGAAGGGCGTGACGCGGCAGCTCTGCGCGGCGATGCACGCGCCGCACGGCGACGGCGAAGCGTTCACGACGGTCGTGTCGTTCGATTTGAAAGACGACGCGACGCCGCCGACGACGGCCGTCGTCCAGAGCCGCCCGGGCGTCGTCTTCGCGTCGAAGCAGGGCCTCTACTTCTCCGTCCGGCAGCAGCGGTCTCGAAGGAACGCCGCCGACTTCACGTACGACCGCGGACAAACCGAAGAGAGCGCCATCCACAAGTTTCGCATCGGCGCGACGCCGGCCGAGACGCGCTACGTCGGCAGCGGCGTCGTGCCCGGCCGCGTGCTCAATCAGCTCGCGATGGACGAGTGGTACGGCTACCTCCGCGTCGCGACGACGCGCGGGAAGGTCCCTGATCCCGCCGCCGACAGCTCCGTGTCGGTGCTCTCCGAGACCGACGAAGGCAACCTCGTCCGCGTCGGCGCGGTCGATCACATCGCGCCCGGCGAGGACATCCGCGCGATCCGCTTCGACGAAGACCGCGGCTACATCGTCACGTTCAAGAAGACCGATCCGCTCTTCGTCCTCGATCTCGGTCGTCCCACCGCGCCGAAGATCCTCGGCGAGCTGAAGATCCCCGGGTTCTCGACGTACATGCATCGGATCGATCCGACGCACCTCCTCTCGATCGGCTTCGCCGCGGACGACCAAGGGACGTTCGCCTACTTCGACGGCATCATCTTGCAGCTCTTCGACGTGACGAAGCCGACCGAGCCGCGGCTCATTCACAAAGAGAAGCTCGGGACGCGCGGCTCGAGCTCGGCAGCGGCGACGGATCACCTCGCGTTCAACTACTTCGACGAGAAGAAGCTCTTGGCGATCCCGATGACGGTGTGCGAAGGCGGCGGCAACGGGCAGTTCGGGAGCAAGCTGACCTTCAGCGGATTGTTCGTCTACGACGTGAGCATCGAGGGCGGATTCAAGCGCCTCGGCGGCGTGAGCCACGGCAAGGCGGGCGTCGACTGCAACACCTGGTGGGCGAACGCGACGTCGGCGGTGAAGCGGAGCATCTTCATGGACGACTTGGTCTTCTCGATCGCGAGCGACCGGATGAAGGTGCAGCGGATGGCGAAGCTCGGAGAGGACGTGGGGGACATCGCGCTCGGACCGTGAGCGCGGTAGGCGAGGGGACGATGGTGATCGCGGCGTGTCGGCGGTAACGTCGAGCGATGCGTCTCGCGCTCGTCCTCGCGTGCCTCGCGTGCGCTAGCTGTTCGACGTCCGGCGGATCGACCGGTGACGTCGCCGACGCCGGCGCCGCCGATACCGAAGAAGAGCGCGTGTGGGCGCCGGTGCTTCTCTTCGGATCGGTCACGGAGTTCGTCCCGGGTGCCGGCATGGACGCGGGAGCGCCGACGACGTTGACGGACGTCGAGGTTTGTTTGCTCGATCACCCGGAGGTGACGTGCGCGCGCAGCGACGTGAAGGGCGAGTACACGCTCGCGGGGATCCCCGCCGGCGTCGACGTCATCATCACGTACTCGAAGGCCGGATACCTCGGCCTCGCGCTCGAGCTGACGAGCTCGCTCGCCGCTGGCTTCGCGTTCGTGTCGCTCGCATCCGAGCAAACCGCGCAGAGGTTCGCGACCGCCGCCGGCTTCACGTGGCCACTCGCGGGCACGAGCGTGATCTGGTTTACCGCGGTCACGCCTCCGAACGAGGCGAAGATCGAGGGCGTGTCGGCGACCGCGTCGCCGAGCTCCGGCAAGGGGCCGTACTTTCTTTCGCCCGCCGGAGCGTACGACTCGTCGCTTCATGCGACGTCGTCGATCGGGTGGGGCTTCTTCGCGAACGTCGCGCCGGGCGACGTCGACCTCACGTTCACGCGACCGCAGAGCATGTGCAGCCGCGCGAACAAGGGATTCGCGACGACGAACGGCACGATGCGCGTGCGCGCGATCGGCGATCGCATGGTGCTCGTCTTCGTTACGTGTTGAGAAGGAAGAAAGAACGCCGTCCAGCGGACGCGGGGACGAGCTACGCGGACAGCACGACGACTCCGGGAAAGTGAACACCGAGGCGATCGAAGTCCGCCGGGTCTCCGGTGACGACGATGGCGTCGAGCAGCGCAGCGGTCGCGATCACGAGCGCATCCACAGTGAGCTTACCGTCGATGTCCTTGAGCCGAGAGAGCGCCACCCCCGCGGCCTTCGCAGCCTCGACGGACGCGACGACGTGCGTCGCTGCGAGCACCTCGTCGCGAGTGTCTGTCCTTCCACGCCACCACTCGGCGATGACCGGGAGCGGAACGATGAGGCGCGCGCGACCGTGCTGCGCCAGTCCGAAGAAGCGCGCCACACGTGCTTTGCCGCGCTCCGCGGCGATGAGCGCGCCCGTGTCGAGGACGTACGTCGGGATCACGCAGCCGCGCGGCGCTTGCGGCGCTTTCGCGCCGCCGCGACCTCTCGATCGATCTCAGCCTGAACCTGGTCCGCCTCGCTTGCCGATAGCCGCGGAATGCGATGCCGGCGAAGGTACGCGCCCGCGGCCAAGCGGCGTCGAGCGTCCTCGGCGAAGTTGGTCACGAGCGCGGACAGGTTTCCACCGAACTCTTGATCCGCGAGCGAACGCAGGGCGCGCTTGGTCTCCGCGTCGACCGACACGGAGAACGTCTCCGTCGCGCCCGGTCGTCGGGACTTCTTCGCCTTCATGCTGAATGTGTAGCACACATGCCGCGCCTACGGACGCAACACCGCCGAGAGCGGCACCACGTGGTACCGCTCGCGAATCTCCTCGAGCGGCGTGCCGAGGTCCGCGCGAAAATCCCAGTCGTGCGAGAGATCGCACGTGACCAGCGCGCCGCGCCGGTGGTGCGTCATGTACTTCCGCGGATCGATCTGATGGGGCACGCCCGGCGCGAACGGCGAGATCCGCAGGCCGACCTGAAACTGCAGCACCGACGTGAACACCCAGAAGAACGGGTCCTCCTTGCGGAAGCCCGACATGAACGCGACGACCTCCGCCTCGCCGATCGGATCGGTCTCGTAGTCGCCGACGACGTGGATCATGTCGTGCCACACGCCGCGCTCGCCGATGGCGCCTTCGCCCGGAAAATCGAGCTCGTGCTTCACGATGAACGACCAGTACGCGCGGCCGAGCGTCCCTTCGGGGAGCTTGCCGAGGTCGTTGTACTTCCTGACGACGTCGGCGCTCTTTCCCAAACCGGCGAGCGGTCCGAATGTTTTGTAGAGCCCTGCCAATCCCTCTTCGCGCGCGGTGGCAACGAGCTCGCTCTTCGCGTAGCCGCGTCGCGTGAGATCGAACTTCATGAACGCGACGCGCCCGCGCGCGAGCTGGTCGAGGTTCGCGACGCGCGTGTCGTCGACGCCGAGGCGCGCGGCGAACGACGCGACGAGCGCCGCTTCTTCGCTGGAGCCCGCGCCATCCATGACGGCCATCAGGATCATCGTTTGAACGACGTGCTCGCGCTCGCTCGCGTCGAGCGCGTCGAGCGCAGGATCGTCCACGCGCGCCGGCGCGACATCGGTCAACGCGACGTCGAGGCCGAGCGCGTCGCGCGCCGCTTCGAGGAGCGCGCGCTCCTTCGGCGACTCGTCACCGTCGGCGAGCGCGACCGCGCGCATCGCCCCGAGCAGCAACGGCGCGTGCCCTGGCTGAACGTCGAAGAGGTACATGGGGACGGACTATATCGCCTCGAGCGTTCGATACCCGCGCGCGTGATCTGAATCGGTTGGTCGCAGAGGCGCGGACTGTCCGTGCGATATCAACCGCGTGTCAGCGTGAGCACGCTCAGCGCGGCCACGACGAACACGATGCCGAACGATCCCTGTGCGACGTTCATCGCGATGGCGCCGCGTGCGACTCGTCGGTCGCCGCTCTCGGCCACCACAACGAGCGGTATCGCGGATATGCGATACGGAGCCGCGCCGGTCGGCAACGCGATGACGGATACGGAGTCGTCGCCGATCCCGAAATCGCGCGCGGCGCCTCGTCTTGCTCCCAAACACTGAAGCCACGCCTCGATGTCGCGCAGCGCCAGCGGCACGACGATCGCGCTCGCGACGAGGACGGCTGCGATCGCGACGATCCGAACGAAATCGAGCCCCGGGCTGAGAACGCTGACCATACCGACCAAGGTCGCACCCCACGCGAGGAGGATGCCTTGGCCGACGCGGCGCGCGCGTGCGTGGGAGCGCGCGACGATCGATCCAGGCCGTGCGCGTGCGCGCGGGCGCGCGATCATCCGGCCCGCGACGCCGAACGGCACGAACGACACGAGGAAGTAGACGACCAGCGCGAGGTCCACGTCAGGACAACCGAGTCGCTCGCGGCGGCATTCCTCAGCCCTGCGTCTTCGAGGCCGCTTGCGTCGTCGCGACGATTCGCTGAAGGCGCTGTGTCAATGCGCGTCACGCGCGACCGCAGCGTCGGCCTTCTCGACCCGCGCATCGCACGGTTGCGCGGAAATCAGCGCGCTCGCAAGTGGCACGACGACTGCTCGACGCGGAGCATGATGAATCCTTCGTTCGCCGTTGGGCTCTCCGCGGTGCTCGCCGTCGTCGCTTGCAGCGGAGCGATCGACGCAGGCTCGGTCGACGGCGGCCCCGCCGCCGATCACAGCGACGGAAGAGAGGGCGGAGCGCAGACGATGGCCTGCGTTTCAGCGCCGGGATCGGGCACGGTGATCGGGAGCGTCGATGGCGTCGGGTTGAACGTCGTGAGCGTGACGGCAGTCTCTGTCGGCGGGTCCGAGCTGGAGATCTTCCTGACGGACATCGCCGGCGGATGTGAGGTCTATGGGAGAGGACGATCCTATGCGGGTCACGAGACTGAAACGTCGCTCAATCTGTTCGTTGGGTCGGCTGTGGGATCGTACGCGGTCATGGGCACGGGCGGCTTGCCTGCGGGTTTCGAGAAGAGCGACTTCACGAGAAACATGTTCGTGATCAACACCGGCGGCGTCGCCGGTACTGTGACCGTGACGTCGATCACCGCGTGCGAGCTCAGTGGATCGTTCGATGTGACCTTCCTCAAGGGCGGCCCGCTGCGCGGGACCTTCAAGTCGCCCATCTGTCCGCTTCCGGATGCGGGACCGCCGGGACTCTCCGACAGCGGCGTCACGAATGACTCGTGACCGCGAAGTGAGAGCTACTTCGTGACGACTCGTCCTTGTCTGCTCGCGCTACTGCTTCGCGAACGCCGTCCCGTTCCACGAGTAACGCACGCGCGCGATCCCGCCCCACGGCAACAGCAGCGGCTCGATCGATCCCGAGCCCGGCGCCTCTTGCCGCCACGGATAGCTCTGCTGCGTCCAACCGGTCGCGCGTCCCGGCTGCGCGTCGACGTCGAAGCCCTTGCCGCCCGGGATGAACTGCACGAGCCCCTGGATGCGCTTCCCCGCTTGCTCGCGCCCCGTCTCGATCGCGAACGTGCGCACGATCGAGTCCGCGCGCACTTGATAGAGGAGGAGCAAATCGAACTCGACCGGATCGCTCGACGACGAGTCGGTCTTCTTCGATCCGGCCCGGATGACGAGATCCGCGGTGCCCGCGCCCGTGAGATCGCGCGCGTTCATCTCGCGGAGCTCCATGTCGGCGACGGTGAGGTAGGCGTAGCTCGTGCCGCCCTTGAAGCCCGGACCGAAGACGACGATGTCGTGGCCAATCAAGACGACGCGCTCGGGACGTCCGTCGCCGTGCACGTTCACTTGCAGATCGGCCTTCGGTTTCACGTCGGCGCCGACGCCGCGATCCTTCTTGTAGAGATCGAAGAGCTGCTGCGCGAGATCGCCCGCGTCGCGCTTCACGGGCGGAGTCGGCGGCTCCTTCGGACGAATCGACGGCGGCGTCGCGCCCGGCGCGGTCGTCACGCCGGTCGGCGTCTGCGATACCTCGCTCGCCTTGGTGAACTTCGATCCGTCGAACTTGAACTTCTGCGACTTGGTCGCGCCCCACGGAAAGAGCACCGGCTCGACGTCGGTCGCGATGTTCTCGCGGTAGCTCGACGCGTCCCATCCCACCGCCGGCTCGATCGCGACCTCGATCTCGCGTCCGCCCGCGTGCACCGAGTTGACGATCTTGCTGTTCCCGTTCGACACGGCGATCTCGTGCGCGAACGTCGTGACCGGCTCGGTCGTCGCGCTCAACGCGCTCAAGACCTCGAACCATTCGCGCGTGGTGCCACCGTCGGTGAAGCGACGACGCAAGATCATATCGGCCTTGCCGCGGCCGGTGACGTCGCGGAGCTCGAGCCCCGCGAGCTCGCTCGTGCCGAAATCCTTGAAGAAGAACTTGTTGCCGCCGAGGTAGCCCGGACCGCACACCACCAAGTACTTACCGAAGACCGCGACGCGCTCTTTCATCCCGTCGCCCGCGACGTCGGCGATGCGATCGAGCTTCGGCGGTTGATCGACGAGGTGCTTCGGACCGAGGAGCTGCTCGATCAACGCTTGTTCGGCCTCGGTCGGAAGCGGCGGAAGCGATGCGGGCGAGCTCGCGTCGCCCGATGCGGTCGCGAGGATCCCGGCGATCGTTCCAGGCGCGGACGCTTTGGTGTACCGCGCAGCGCCGCGCAGCCCGACGCGCACGAGCCGCCCTTCCGGAAACGCGCTCCAAGGAAGCACGGCCTCGAACGACCATCCGCCTTGAACGGGTGCTTCCACGATCTTCGATTCGGGCACGGCGGCGCCGCTTCGTCCTCCCGATCGATAGCGCACCGATCCCGCGGACTGACCGGGCACGCCGATGTAGAAGCCGATCTCGTACGCCGACGGCGCTCCGCTGGCGGTGGGGAAGGCGAGGACGAGCGACATGTGATCTTCAGCGTCGCCGAACTGCGCCGTTCGAACGAGCTTGTCCGAGTCGCCGATCTCCCCCGCGATCCAGATCTTCGAATCGTCGTACTGCACGACGATCGACGCGCTCACGCTCGTCGTCCCTTTGATGACCTGCTTGAGCGGCATTCGCGCCGGCCACTCTTGCAAGACGCCGTCGAGCTTCACCGGCTTCTCTTTGTCGATCAGCTCGAGTGTGAGCCCGCCGGGAACGACTGCGGGCGTGTTGCCGTCGTTGAACCCTTGGACTCCGCCTTGGCCCGCGATGTAGTCGCCGAGCCCTTTGTCGCCGTCCTTCCCGTCGTTCGGACCGGCCGCGTCTTTCGTCGGCGCGCCGCCGCACGCCACCGCCGCGCACAAGAGCGCGAGCGCGAACCACGAACGCGAAGCACGACGAGCCATCGCCTCTTTCTACATCAGCGCTTGGCTCGCCGCGACATCGGGCCGAGCCCTGATCCGACGAGCCCGCTTCGTTGCAGGAGCTTGAGGAGCTCTATCGCTGGAATGATCGCGGCAGAGAGGACGAGCATCACGATCCACTGGTACGTCGTCATCGCGAACGTCTGGAACACCGGACGCAACCCCGGAACGAGGACGGCGACGAGATGAATCGCGGCGCTGAGCACGACCGCGAGGACGAGGGGCTTCGACACGAGCGGCTTGAGCTCGCCGATCGACGCGCTGGCGGAGCGGCAGTTGAACGCATGAAACAGCGGGCTCAACGCGAGCAGAGAGAACGCGACCGCGCGCGCCGCCTTCCCTTGGAGCGAGTCGTCGTCGCCCCACGGCCAGAGGTAGCAAGCGATCCCCGCGCCGCCCATGAGCAGACCGACCACGAAGATCCCGAGGTACTCGCGCGCTCCGAGCAGGCCGGCGCTTGGCTTGCGCGGCGGCTCCATCATCTGCGTCGGATCCGGCGGATCGATCCCGAGCGCCAGCGCCGGCAGCCCGTTGGTCACGAGGTTGATCCACAGGATCATCAGAGGCGTGAGCGGCTTGAGGCCGTGGATGAACGACGCCGTAAAGACGGCGACGAGGAGCCCCGCGTTCGACGACAAGAGGAAGAAGATGAACTTCTGGATGTTGCGGTAGATCGCGCGCCCTTCGCGCACGGCGTCGACGATCGTCGCGAAGTTGTCGTCGGCGAGGACCATGTCGGCCGCTTCGCGCGCGACGTCGGTGCCGTCCTTGCCCATCGCGACGCCGATGTGCGCTTCGCGGAGCGCGGGCGCGTCGTTCACGCCGTCGCCGGTCATCGCGACGACGTGTCCATGCGCCTTGAAGGCGCGCACGATGCGGAGCTTTTGTTCGGCGGTCACGCGCGCGAAGACGCGGACGCTCTCGATGCGCGACGAGAAGTCTTCGTCGGACAGCTTCTCGAGATCGTTGCCCGTCAGCGCGATCGCCCCCTCGTCCCAGAGCCCGAGCTCGCGCGCGATCGCGACCGCGGTGAGCTTGTGGTCGCCGGTGATCATGACCGCGCGCACCGACGCATCCGCGCACGCGCGCACCGCCTCCTTCACCCCCGGACGCGGCGGATCGATCATCCCGACGAGGCCGAGGAACGTGAGGTGCGTCTCGAGCTCGCCGCTCGGTCGCTCCGTCGCGTCGCGTTCGCTCCCGTGCGTGGTGATCTCGCGTCGCGCCACGGCGAGCACACGAAGCGCTTCGCCGCTCATGCGCTCGGCCTCCGCGAGGATCGTCGCGCGCGCCGCATCGTCGAGCGGCTCGTTGCCGTGATCGGTCGCGTAGCTGGTGCAGAGCGGCAAGAGGATGTCGGCGCTCCCTTTGCTGTGCACGACCTCGTTCCCGTATTGGTCGAGCGTCAACACGGTCATCCGCTTGCGATCGCTGTCGAAGGGCAGCTCGCGCACGACCTTGTGCGACGACGTGACCGACTCGCGTACGACGCCGCCCTTGGACGAGAGCGTGAGGAGCGCCCCTTCGGTCGGATCGCCGATCACCTTCCACGCGCCCTCGACTCGCTGGAGCGACGCATTGTTGCAGAGTGCAATCGTCGCCAGGAGGTGCTTGAGCGCGCTCGCCGTCGCGAGGTCCGCCGCCTTTCCGTCCTGCGACGTGATCTCGCCCGTCGGATCGTAGCCCACGCCCGTCACGTCGTACGAGACGCCGCTCGCGTAGATCTCGCGCACCGTCATCTCGTTTTGCGTGAGCGTGCCGGTCTTGTCGGTGCAGATGACCGTCGCGGAGCCGAGCGTCTCGACCGCCGCGAGCTTTCGGATGATCGCGCCGCGCTTGGCCATGCGCTGCATGCCGAGCGCGAGCGTGATGGTCGTGATCGCGGGGAGCCCTTCGGGGATCGCGGCGACGGCGAGGCTGACCGCTTCGAGCAAGAGCTCGTGCCAGCTGCGATCGCCTTTGATCATCCCGCGCGCAAAGAGCAGAACGCTGAGCGCGAGGCACGCCCACAGGATGCGCTTGCCGAAATGTTCGAGGCGCTCTTCGAGCGGCGTCGTGCGATCGCGCGACTGGCTGATGAGCGCGCTCAGCTTTCCGAGCTCGGTGCGCGGGCCGGTCGACGAGACGATCGCGCGTCCCTTGCCGCGCACGACGCTCGTGCCGACGAAGAGCATGTTCGTGCGATCGCCCATCGGCGCGTCGTGATCGACCGCGGCCGCCGCGTCTTTACCCGCGGGCATCGACTCGCCGGTGAGCGACGCTTCTTCGGCGGCGAGGTTGATCGTCTGCAAGAGCCGCGCGTCGGCCGGCACCGCGTCGCCCGCTTCGATCTCGAGGAGATCGCCGACCACGAGCTCGGTCGCGGCGACGACCATGACGTTGTCGCCGCGACGCACGCGCGCGTTCGGCACCTGCATCTTCTGCAGCGCCTCGAGCGCCGCCTCGGCGCGGACCTCTTGGTAGTAACCGAGCACCGCGTTGAGCGCGACGATGAGCAAAATAGCGGTCGCGTCGCCGTACCGCTCGAGCATCGACACGTTCACGCGGCTGGCGCCGTCGATGATCGCGATGACCGCGGCGACGAGCAGCGTGAGGACGATCGGGTTGGTGAACTGCGCGAAGAACTGCTTGAGCCGGTTCGGCCCCTTGGGCTTCGGGAGCTCGTTCGGCCCGTCGCGCGCGAGGCGACGCGCGGCCTCTTCGACCGTCAGGCCGTTCGATGTATCGGCTTCGAGCCGCTGAATGCACGCCTCGGGTGTCTCGGCGTGCACACGTACGGTGAGCGAGCCGAGCGGGTCGGGTGATGCGGGGGTGCCTTCAGCGTTCGGCGCGGGCACGTCTCAGCGTCCGGCTTTCCGCTTCTCCTCGGCCTGCTGCTCAGCCTCGAGCTCTTCGAGCGCAGCGGCGAGCTCGTCGTTCTCGCTGCGCGCGCCTGCGGCAGGCGCCGTCGCCGCGGGCGATTCGACGCGCGCTTGAACCGACGGCGCCGCCGGAGCTTTCTCGAGCTCCGCGGGCGCGAGGCCCATCTTGCGTTTGAGCGCCATCAAGTCTTCGTCCGCGCTGTGCGTCCGTTCCAGCTTCGAGAACTGCGACGCGAGCACGTCGCCCGAGTACTCCTCGGCGAGCTCGCCCTGCGCCTCGGCCTCTGCCTCCAGCTGATCGATCTTCTGGCCCATTCGATCGAACGTCTCGAACGCGCTCTGATCGCGGAGACCGTGCATCGTCTCTTGGATCGACTTCTGCGCCTCGGCGCGCTTCTTCCGCGCGATGAGGACGTTCTTCTTCCGCTTCGCCTCTTCGATCTTGTCGTTGAGCGCACGGAGCGCGCGCTTCAACTGCTCGACGGCGGTCTTCTGCTTCTCCCACTGATCCTGGAACGTCTTCGCGAGCTCGTCGTGCTCGCGCTTTCGATTGAGCGCTTCCTTCGCGAGCTCTTCGTTCCCCGCGCGCAGCGCCATCATCGCGCGCCGCTCCCACTCCGCCGCGTTCGACGTCTCTTGCTCGGCCTGCTTCGCGAGCCGCTTCTCGTCGGCGATCGTCGTGGCGACTTGCTTCTTCGCCTCGACGAGCTGGTTGTTCATGTCGAGCACGACCTGGTTCAGCATCTTCTCGGGGTCTTCCGAGCGGCTGATGAGATCGTTCAAGTTGGATTTGATGAGCTGCGCGATACGAGCAAAAATTCCCATGACTTATTGACCGCTCTTCTGTTTCGCGTTGAGCCCCGCGAGCATCGGAACTTGCTGCGCGAGCGCCATGTCAATCTCGTCGAGCGTCGCCTGCAGCTCGTTGAAGTCGAGGTTCTCGAGCTCGAGCGCCGCGGAGAGGACGATGACGTCGTCTTCGAGGCCGTAGCTGCAATGAACGAGCGACCGCGCGTTCAGCTCGAGGAGCTTGCGGAAGATCGCGGCGTGGTCGGGGCCGGGCGCGTCGCCGATGTGGACGCGCACCACGACGAGCGGCGGATCGACGCGAAGCGCGACGGGCGGCATGTTCTCGTTCGCGCGAACGAGGAACGTACCGGGCCGCTCTTCGTCGCTGGTGAAGCGGCGATTCAGCTTGAGCAAATAAGCTTCGACGTCCTTCTCGGTTCGCATGGGGACCGGCCCTCCGTCGAGCCGCTCGGGGAGCGTAACCATCCCCGGCGCGCGACTCAATGGCTCGGCGCGATGCGTCGAAAAGTAACTCGCGGCTCGGGCGCCGTCCTCATTTGATCGGGACCTCGGTGAGCGGCAGCACGGCGACCGAGGTGTCGAACGGGCTCGTGTGCGAGTTCACCTCGAACGCGGTGAGCGCGACGGTGCTCGTGTCGCCGCGGACGACGATGACGGCGTACCCGAGCACGACGGTCGCAGGCATGCCGCCCTTCGCGACCATCTGGTCCTCGAAATGGATGGTCGTCTTGCGCGGGTGCGTCCCGCCGAGATCGACCGAGCAGGGGTTGCAGACGTCTTGGTTGGAGCTGGATTTGATGAGGCTGCCGTTCGCGTCGTACAGCGTGACCTCGACCTTCGCGGTGGCCGCCGACGGCACACCGTTCTGGCCGCCGACGTACGTCGCGACGAGGATGCTGTCGAACGTGTATTGCGTGTTCGCGGTGCGCCCCGCCTTCTCCACGAAGTGAGGAAGGACGTACGTGCGCGACGGCGCGACCGCGAGCCGCTGCGCTTGCGCCGATCCCGCGCGGATCACGGTGACGCCGGCGGCGACGACGGCCCCCGCAGCGACGATGCAGGCGAAGCGTGCGGCATGAACGAACCATCGAGCCATGGGGGAGTCTCCTCGCGGGTGGGTGAGCACGTAGGTGGTTGGACGTGGCGTACGGCAATACGTTCGTGCGCGGAGAGCCGTTTTCGTGCGCTGGTTGAGGCCGAAGTCGGGGCCGAGGTCGACCGCGACGGCGGCGGCGGGCCCGTGCTACCATCGATGCGGCATGGCAGGAGGCGAACCTGGATCCCTCGTAGGCTCCGTCATCGGAGGGGTCTACAAGATCCGCCGGCTCATCGGCAGCGGAGGCATGGGAGAGGTCTACGCTGCCGAGGGGAAGCGCAAAGAGCGCGTCGCCATCAAAGTCCTCCACGATCGCGCCGCGCAAGATCCCGATCTCGTCGCTCGCTTCCAGCGCGAGGCCGCGATCGCCGCGCAGGTGAAGTCGCAGTACGTCGCCGGCATCCTCGGCGCCGGCAAAGATCGCAACGGCCGATTGTGGATCGCGTTCGAGCTCCTCCACGGCGAAGGGCTCGACGAGCGCATTCGCCGCGAGCATTACCTCTCGTTCGCCGACGTCGGACCGATCGTGGAGGACGCGCTCCAGGGGCTCGAAGCCGCGCACAAGGCGGGCGTCATCCATCGCGACATCAAGCCGGCGAATCTCTTCATCGAGAGGCGCCGCCTCACCGCGCGCGAGATCGCCAACGACGAACAAGAGGAGAGGACGCGCATCCTCGATTTCGGCGTGTCCAAGATGCGCACGCGCCAAGGGCGCAAGAGCGAGCCGTCGCTCACCGCGTTCGACGCGACGCTCGGGAGCTTCGCGTACATGGCGCCGGAGCAGGTGCGCGGCTCGGCGCGCGTCGACGAGCGCGCGGATCTCTATGCGCTCGGCGCGGTCGCGTTCCGATCGCTCTCGGGTCGCTTGCCGTTCGAAGGGCAGAACGCGCTCACGCTCATCGCGCTCAAGCTCGATCGCGAGCCGCCGTCGCTCACGTCGACCACGGGCGACGAGTGGCCCGCGGCGATCGAGCGCTTCCTCGAGAAGATGATGGCGCGCGATCGCGAGCGGCGCTTCACGCAAGCGGGCGAGGCGATCGCGGCGTGGCGCAAGGTCTGCCGCGTGATGGGGAACTCGCCGCGCAAGCCGCCGTCGACACTCCGCGTGCGCGAAGAAAAGACCGACGTGACCGGCGGGACGTTCACGAGCATCTCGAGCATCTCGAGCGCCGGCAGGTAAGCGTCGACGACCGATACGAAGTTGACGGTCGCGCGCCTGAGTCGGCCTCGCGGCTCGGGGAAATTGCAGCGTTCGCGCCTTGCACGACGCTTGCAACGTTCTACCCTCCGACGAAACCGATGCGCAAACTCGCTTCCTCCTTCCTCGCGATCGCCACCGTTCCACTCGCATTCTGGGCCTGCAGCAGCGATTCGCCCGCGACCGTACCGGCCGACGCCGCGGTCGCCGACGTGGTCGATGCCGGCGGCGTCGACTCGCCGATCGTCCCGCGAATCGACGCGTCGACGCGGCACTGCACCCTCGACAACGGTGGCGATCCGGTCGCGCTCTGCACGCAAAAGCTCATCCTCAAGAGCGAGCGGGCGGCCGCGTTCATCAAGACGCTCGGCGTCGTCGCGAGCTGGGACTCGAAGTCGTTCGTTCCCGACCCCGAAGGCGGCGCGCCGACGCACGACGTGCACGACGACATCGCGTTCGCCTCGTCGATCTCCAACTACCACATCGCCGCGCGCCTGTACGGCGACTCCGAGATCAACACCGATCTCGACAACGTCCTCGTCGACATGGTGGTGAACATCGAGGCGGAGCTCGCGACGCCGCTGGCCGAATACGGGGGCGAGGTCTACCTGCAGCTTCGCAACGTGGCGGGCAACCTGCGCTACATCAACGAGAACGAGCACGCGATGAAGATCGACGTCCTCGCGGACGCGTACGGTCGCGCGATCAACAACACGTACTCGCAGAACGTCGGCAGCGGCGACACCGTGCTCGGGACATCCGCGGGCGGCGGGCAGGTCGCGTACACGACCGCGGACGTCGCGACGGGCGCGCTCGCGCTCCTCGACATGGCGGTGCGCCACGCGAGCGACGACGCGGCGAACGCGGCGCTTTGGGTCCTCGCGGCGAAGCGTGCGCTCGTGCACCTTAGGACGCGCGCGCGCGATCCGGTGACGCATCTCTACTACCGCGCGCTCCTGACGAGCGCCGATCCGGATCACGACACGCTCGCGTCGGGCACGCTCCCGAGCGACGCGCTCCTCTCGGACGTGCAGGCGACGGTGATGCTCTCGCTCATGCGCGCGAACGAGCTCGTGCTCGCGAACACGACGACGCTGGCCACCTTCACCAGCTACGGCCTCCCGACGCTCGCGGACGATCTCTTCCAAGCGATGAACGCCGCCGGGCTGTGGGACTCGAACGATCGCGGCTACCTCGAAGGCTACGTGCCGTCGACGTCGACGTTCCTCACCGACAAACCAACGCGCGCCAACGCGCTCATGTTCGGCGCCATCCATCGCAAGTTCATCGACGCACCGCCGTTCGACGCGGGGGCGACGACGATCGACGTGGTCCAGCTGAAGGCGCTCCGCTCGCTCCTCATCTCTCAGCAGCCGAACAACTCGAGCCTCCTCAGCATCGTCTTCGATCAGACGTCCTACCTGCGCGCGTCGTCACGTGACTACAAGCTCACGCAAGCGCCGCTCGCCGGTAGCTACACCGCCGCCGCGACGGCTGCTGCGCTCGAAGGACTGAGCGAGCAGCTCTACGGCGCGCGTCGCTGAGCGCGTCGTTGACCACGGGCGCCGCGCCTCAGTTGCACGGCCCCGCGCCGCCGTCGTTCTTGTTCACCGACGGCGATCCGGTGTGTGGACAGTGCGTCATGAAGAGCCCGCCGTCGTTCTGGTACGCCGCTTCGACGTGGTAGATGCGGCAGTTCATCGTCGCGCCCGTGGTCTGCGCGATGTCGCCGTTGCTCTTGTTGTACGCAAACGCGGCGCACGCGGTGACGCACGCGGCTTGGTTGGCGTAGGCGATCGTCCCGCAACGCGCGATGTCGAGCGCGCACCACGCGGCGCAGTGACTCGTCCCGCACGTGTCGCCGCCCGTCGGTCCTGCGGACGGGCACTCGGCGCTCGGGCTCGCTTGAGCGGCCCCGGCGTGCGATTGCCGACACGCGACGGTGTCGTTGGTCGTGTCGGGGAGCGTGCCTTGCGTCATCGTCGCGCACATCGAGAGGCAGGTGTCTTTGTTGATGTACTCGGCGTTCTGACCCGTGCAGTTGAGCATGACGAGCGAGCAGTAGTTTTCGCACGACACAGCGAGCGGCGTTCCGGTGTCGCTCGCCGCGTCGTTGCCGCCGCCGGTGTCGCCGGTCATCGACGTGTCGCTGCCGGTCGAACCGTCGCTCGCGCCGCCGTCCACGGTCGCGGGCGTCGCGCTGTCGCTGCTGCACCCGATCCACGCCGTCGCCCCGAGCGCCGCCGCCACGATCACGAATGCGCCCGCTGCGCCCACCGAGTTTGCGAAATTCGCGAAAGAAGAAGAGCCGCGCATGCCGAACCTCCGTACTCACCGTGCCCGTCCGGCGAAAAAGTGCAAGCGCGCTATTGAGTTGTAGGCGGGCCCCTCCGGCATGATAGAAGGGCTAATCGTGGATGCGACGATCGTCACCAAGGGGCGGTTCGAGGTCCGTGGTGGCACGCTCACCGTCGCTAAGGGGAAGGGCTCGAAGCCCCGCCTCGAAGTAGGCCCGGACACAGTCGTCGTTGGCCGCAACGAAGCGTGTGACCTCGTTCTCGACGACCGCAAAGTCTCTGCCGTCCACGTCGAGCTCATCGCGACGGAGCGCGGCGTCCGCGTGCGCGATCTCGGGTCGCGCAACGGTTCGTTCATCAACGAGACGCGCGTCACCGAGGTCTACCTCACGAAGGGGACGTTCCTCACCATCGGCGACACGATGCTCGAGTTCACGCCGACCGCGGTCGAGCGCGTCGAGCTCCCCGATCTCCAGGGCTACGGACCGCTCGTCGGCGCGAGCGCCGGGATGCAGACCGTCTTCGAGCGACTGAAGAAGGCGGCGCCGACGGATCTCACCGTCCTCGTCACGGGCGAGACCGGCACCGGCAAAGAGCTCGTCGCCGCGGCCATCCACCAGGCAAGCTCGCGCGCAAACAAACCGTTCGTCGTCGTCGACTGCGGATCGATCCCCGCGTCGCTCGCCGAGAGCGCGCTCTTCGGTCACGAGCGCGGATCGTTCACCGGCGCCGTCGACAAACGCGTGTCGCCGTTCATCGAGGCCGACGGCGGGACGATCTTCTTGGACGAGCTCGGCGAATTGCCGACCGACGTTCAGCCCAAGCTGCTGCGCGCGCTCGCCGAGCAGCGCGTGAAGTCCGTCGGCGCCAACGCGTACCGCTCGGTGAACGTCCGCGTCATCGCCGCGACGCGCCGCGATCTCGTGCGCGAGGTCAACGCCGGCACGTTCCGAAGCGACTTGTACTTCCGCGTCGCGCAACTCCGCATCGAGCTGCCGTCGCTTCGTCAACGCCTCGAAGACATCCCGGCGCTCGTCCGCCGCATGATGGAGGACCTCGGCGACAAGAACGCGTACGGCCGCATCATGAACGACTCGCTCGAGCGGCTGATGCGCCACGACTGGCCCGGCAACGTTCGCGAGCTTCGCAACGTCATCGCGGTCGCGCTCGCGTTCTCCAAAGAAGGACCGATCGATCTCGCGCAGCACTTGGCTCCCATGTCGAGCGCGTCCGAGTCGACGCCGACGCGCGGCCGCACGTTCCAAGACGCGAAGCGCGAAGTGCTTGCGCGCTTCGAGCGCGAATATTTCACGGCGCTCTACGCCGAGTGCACCGGCAACGTGAGCGAGATCGGCCGACGCGCAGCGATGGAACGTGCGCACGTACGCGGCTATCTCCGCCGCCACGGCATCGGCGATCAGGGCAAGCTCGGCGACAAATAGGCCGCGGTTGCGCACGCCGCGCGATGCCTTACGTTGAGAGCGTAGTGCCGACCTCGCAACATCCGCCGCCGCGTCCGCTCACGTTCCTGCCGATCGTGGTGAGCGGCCTGTGCGCCGTCCTGGTCGCGCAGATGGCGTGGAAGGATCCGCGGTACTTGCTCCCGCTCGCGCTCATCATCGTGATGACGCTCGCGCCGGTGCTGCTTGCGCGTTGGCGGATGAAGCGCCTCCTCATATCGGGCGACGTAAAGCGTGTGCTCGGGACGTGGGAAGGGACGATTCAGCGCGTGACGCACCCCGAGACGATCGCGCCGCTCATGGCGGCGACGGCGTACGCGTCGTACGGGTGGGTCGAGGCCGCGCGAAACGCACTCAAGCGCGCGGTGAAGGGACCGGCGTGGGACGCCGCGCTCGAACAGCGCCTGTTCGTCGAGACGCTCCTCGACACGTTCGAAGGCGAGCGCGACGCGGCGATGAAAAAGGCGGAAGCGCTCGCGTCGATGCCGATCCCCGACGCGGGTTGGCTCGCGAAGAAGCGGATCGCGCTCTTGCGTCGCGGTCTCGGTGCGCTCGTGCGTGCGTTCGCGCACGCGAGCCTCGACGACGACAAGCAGCTGCTCCGCAAAGCGGCGGGCGCGTCGCCGCTCGTCCACTGGGCGATGCGCTACGCCGCCGCCATCGTCGCCGTCGATCACGGCAAATCGCGCGAGGTCGCCGAGCTGCTCGAAGGCGCACCCGAATGGCCGCAAGAGAGCGCGTTTCGCCTCTATCACGACGAGCTCAGCGCGCGCGCCGCCGCCGTCTGATCGGCGTCTGATCGCCGCGTCCGCCGATTCTTGATACGGTCGTCGTCCGCATGACGGTCGCCTCCTCGGTCGCCCCGCCGCCCTCGTCCTCCCCGCGCCCCCGCGTCCTCTACGTCGACGACGAGGAGGACGTCCGCGAGGTGTTCGAAGCGGTCTTTCAAGGCGACTTCGACGTCTCGCTTGCGGCCAGCGGCGCCGAGGCGCTCGAACGCATGGATCGCGATCACTTCGACGTCCTCGTCAGCGACATGCGCATGGAGCCGATGCGCGGCTCGGAGCTCCTCGCGAAGGCGTACGAAGCGCATCGCGACACGCAGCGGATTTTGCTGACGGGATACAGCGACCACGACGATCTCGCGGCGGCGGTGAACCTCGGTCACGTCTTCGCGTACATGCAGAAGCCGTGGGACGCCGAGCAGCTCAAGCTGACGATCGAGCGCGCCGCGGGGCAGCGACGTCTCGAAATCGAAAACCGGCGTCTCGTCGAAGAGCTGCAGCGCGCGAACGATCGGCTTCGCGGCGACGTCGAGGTGGTCGCGCGCGCGGTCGTGCGGCCGAAGCTCGAGGTGCGCTCGCCCGCGATGGCCAAGGTGCTCGAGCAAGTGATTGCCGTCGCAGGCACCGAAGCGAGCGTGCTGCTTCACGGCGAGACCGGCGTCGGCAAAGAGCTCGTCGCCGCGGCGATCCACGAGCGAAGCGCACGCAAGCGCGGACGCTTCGTCGCGCAGAATCTCGCGGCGCTCCCGCCCGAGCTCATGACGAGCGAGCTCTTCGGTCACGTCAAAGGGGCGTTCACCGGCGCGCAGCAGGCGAGGCGCGGCCTCTTCGAGCTCGCCGACGGAGGGACGCTCTTCCTCGACGAGATCGGCGAAGCGCCGGCCGCGCTGCAAGCGATGCTGCTTCGCGCGCTCGAGTCGCGCGAGATCTGGCCGGTCGGCGGGAGCGATCCGCGTCGCGTCGATCTGCGCATCATCGCGGCGACGAACCGAGATCTCCTTTCGGATGCGACCGCGGGGATCTTCCGGCAGGATCTCTATTACCGACTCGCCGTCGCGCCGATCCACATCCCGCCGCTCCGCAAACGCCCCGAAGACGTGCGCGGCCTCGGCCAGCCGATGCTCGAAGCCGCGTCGCGCCGCATGAACCGTCCGCTCCCACGCATCAGCGCCAACGCGTGGCGCGCGCTCGAGGCGCACGACTGGCCCGGCAACGTGCGCGAGCTCGGCAACGTCATGGAGCGGCTCGTCATCTATCACGCCGGTCACGAAGTCGAAGTCGAGGAGCTCGGCCTCCCCGATCGCGTGCCCGAGTCACCGTCGTCCGTGATGCGCCTCGGCACGGGTCCGGAGAGCGGCGCGATCGCGGCCGCGCCCGCGCTACCCGCCCCGTCCGGAAAGATCGTCCTCGATCTCCCCGAGACCGGAACCACGTTCGACGATCTCGAGCGCGAGATCCTCGCGCAGGTCCTCGCGCGCGCCGACGGAAACCAATCGCGCGCGGCCCGCTCGCTCGGCCTCAGCGAAAGCACCCTCCGCAGCCGCCTGAAGCGCCTCGGCTTGAAGAGCTGATCCGCCGACAGGTGGTATGCTCGTCTCGATGGACGCCTCGGGGACCGCAGCACGCCCTGGCCGCCTCCTCCGGCTCGCCAAGTACGAGGTCCTCGAAGAGATTGGGCACGGCGGAATGGCGACGGTCTACCGCGCGCACGATCCGCGTCTCGGGCGCGACGTCGCGGTCAAGGTGATCCATCCGCACCTCCGCGACTCGGCGGAGGTCGCGCATCGGTTTTCGGTCGAGGCGAAGGCGGTCGCGAAGCTCCATCATCCGAACATCGTCGAGGTCTTCGACGTGTCGGCGGAGGACGAGGACGAGCAGTACCTCGTCGTCGAGCTCCTGCGCGGATTGACGCTGCGAAAGCTGGTGCAAAAGCACGGCGCGCTTCCGCCCGAGGTCGCTGCGGCGCTCGCGGTCGATCTCTCGAATGCGCTGGCGCACGCGCACACGGCGGGCGTCATCCATCGCGACATCAAGCCGGAGAACGTCATCGTCGAGCATCGGCGCGCATCGGACGGGAGCACCGGATCGAGCTCGCCGGGCGAGCGCGTCGCGGTGAAGCTCACCGACTTCGGCATCGCGAAGCTCCTCGACGCGCAGGGCGTCACGTCGACGGGGCAAGTGCTCGGCAGCCCCGCGCACATGGCGCCGGAGCAGATCGAAGGGGGCGAGGTCGACGCGCGCGCCGACGTGTTCGGGCTCGGCGTCTTGCTCTACGAGGCGATGGTCGGTCACCTCCCGTTCGAAGGGACCAACCCGGCGCAGGTGCTGCGTCGCGTCCTCGACGGGAGCTATCCGAGCGCGGAGATGGAGCGGGCGACGGTCGGAAAAGGATGGAGCGTGATCCTCGACCGCGCGCTCGCGCACGACCCCGCCGATCGCTTCGTCGACGCGGCCGAGATGCGCGACGCGATGTTGCGCGAGCTCACGCGCGTCGGCGTCGAGCAGCCGCGCGGCGAGCTCGAAGCGTGGCTCGACGATCCCGACGAGTACGCGAAGGCGCACACCGCGAAGACGATCGATCGCCTCTGCTCGCTCGCGGGCGACGCGCGCAAACGCGGCGACGCGCTCTCGGCCGCGGCCGACTACAACGGCGCGCTCGCGTACGCGCCGACCGATCCGGCGCTGCTCAAGATCGTCTCGACGATGCATCGCGCCGATGCGCTCGCGCGCACGCTCAAGCGCGCAGCGCGCATCGGCCTGGTGACGATCGCGCTCGGCGCGACGGCGTTCTTCGTGACGCGCGCGGTTCGTCAGGGGATCGCGCCCGACTCGCTCCTTCAGCCCGCCAACACGTCGCGGCTCCAAATCACGTCGGCCGCGCCCAGCGCGAGCACCGCCCCCTCGGCGGTCGCACCGTCGAGCGCGCTTCCGGTGGCGACCGCGTTGCCGCCCCGGTTCGTGCCGCCGCTGAGGAGCGCGGGCATCTCGGGGATCGCGAAGGACATCAAGCGCGAGGTGACGTTGAGCATCGGCTTCCCGTCGTTCGGCGTCATCGCGCGCCTCGACGGACAAGGCGACGTCGACGTCGCCGGGAGCTACACGTTCACCATCGACGAGCGCGGGCATCAGCTCCACCTCACGTGCAAGGAAGACCTGTGCATTCCGCGCGACGTGCCGATCGCGCCGGGCGAAGACGCGGTCCCCGTCAGCCTCTCGCTCACGATTCGACCTGCGACGCTCATCGTCCACGGCGACGCGAACGCGACCTACCAGATCACGAGCATGGCGCAGGTCGGCGTGCGGGCCGAGACGCCGACGACGATCCCGATGAAAGGAAAGAGCGCGCGGTTCACCGTTCAGCAGCTCCCGTCGGGGACGCAGCAGACCGTCGAGCTCTTTGCGGGCAAGACCGGCGAGGTCACGTTCACGCGGTAGCTCACATCGTCTAGTCTGGAGCCGCGGGCGCCGAGCGCCCCTCCTCCATGATCCTGCGCCACCTCGCTGCCGTAGCGCCCGCCGTCGCGCTGGCCGTCGCCTGCCTGCTCGTGTCGCCGCGCGCGCACGCCGACGAGCAGTCGGATTTCGAGAAGGGGCGCGCGGCATACGCGACGAAAAATTACGAAGACGCCGATCACCGCTTCCATCTGATGCTCGATCCGGCCGGCGGCACGCTCCACGATCCGGCGCTCATCAGCGACGCGCGGATGTACTGGGCGGCGACGATGTTCGCGATGAACCGTCGCGCGGAGGCGGCGGCGCTCCTCGAGAAGCTCCTCCTCGCACGTCCGGAATACGAGCCCGATCCGCTGCGCTTCCCGCAAGAGATCATCAACTTCTTCATCGATACGCGCGTGCGCATCAACGACAAGATCAACGCGGCGAAGACCGCGGCGGCGCGCGCGGCGCAAGAGGCGCACGATAAAGAGATCGCCGATCGCGCGCGGTCGGCGAAGCGTCTCGCGCTACTCGAGCAGATGGCGTCGCAAGAGGTGGAGATCGAGCGGCACTCGCGCCTCTTCGCGCTCTTGCCGTTCGGCGCGGGTCAATTCCAGAACGGGAGCCCGGTGCTCGGTTGGGTTCTCCTCGCGTCCGAAGGGGCGCTGGCGATCGCGGCGGGGATCACGATCCCGATCTACCGCGTGCAGCTGAGCAACGCGTCGCAGGCGCACACGGCCGGTCAGCGTGATCAAGAGGACGGATGGATCGCGCGCGCGAACACGACGCGCACGGTGAACTTGGTCGTCGCCGGTGCGTTCGTGGTCACCGCGGTCGCGGGGATCGTTCAGGCGCAGCTGACGTTCGTGCCGGAGATCGTGGTGCAACGGTCGCGCGTCGTGCCGCAGGTGTCGTCGGTGCGTCCGATGATCGCGCCGCTGTCGGCGCCGAAGGACAACGGGCTCGTCGGCGCCGTGCTCGGATTCGAAGGACGCTTTTAGAGCTACGCCGGCGGTCGCACCGACGTCAGCGCGCGGCGCACGAAGAGATCCTCGAGCGTCTCGCGCTTCGGCGTCACGCTCTCGACGCGCGCGCCGGCCGTCCACGCGCGCTCGATGACCCCGCGCACGTCGGCGTCGTCGGAGACCTCGACGATGAAATAATCGCCGACGCGGTTTCCGCGATGGCCCGCCGTGCCGAGCGCCGCCGCGAGATCGTCGTCGACCGCCGCGAGCGCGATCTCCGTGCGGCGTCCGTGGCGCGCGAGCAAATCGCGGATGAGCCCGGAGAGGATCACCTTGCCCGACTCGAGGATGCAGACGCGATCGCACAGCATCTCGACGTCGCTGAGGATGTGGCTCGAAAAGAAGACGGTGCGCCCGGCGTTCTTCTCCTCGACGATTAAATCGCGCACTTCTTTGCGTCCCACCGGATCCAGCCCGCTCATCGGCTCGTCGAGCACGAGCAGCTCCGGCTCGTGGACCATCGCCGCCGCGAGCCCCACCCGCTGCGTCATTCCCTTCGACAGCGTGCGCACCGCGCGGTCGATCGCGTGCGACACGCGCGCCGCCGCGATCACCGCCTCGACGCGCGACGCGAGCTTCGCGCCCGACAATCCACTCAGCCGACCGCACAGCGACACGAACTCGCGCGGCGTCAGGTACGGATAGATGTACGGGTTCTCCGGCAGAAAACCGACGCGCGCCATCGCATCGGGCGAAGGGACGCGATGACCGAAGAGCGTCGCGTTTCCGCGCGTCGCCGAGATGAGCCCGGTGAGCATCTTGATCGTCGTCGTCTTGCCGGAGCCGTTCGGTCCGAGGAAGCCGAAGATCTCGCCGCGCCCGACTTCGAACGACACGCCGCGCACCGCCTCGACCTTCTTGCCGGTGAACGGCTTCGTGAACGTCTTCGCGAGATCGTCGACGCGCAGAATGATGTCGCTCAAAGGTCGCCCGCTCCGCTCGCGTTGCCGTCGGTGCTCGGCTCGGCGCCGCCGTACTCGTGGAGCTTGTATTGGATCTTGCGCGGCGACACGCCGAGGAGCATCGCCGCCTTCGACGTCGATCCGCCGCACGCTTCGAGCGTCGTCAAGATCGCGTAGCGCTCGAGCTCCTGGATCGTCGAGCCGGGGATCGGCGGCGGTCCCGATCGCTCGTCTTGAGGAACGAGCGTCGCGGGGAGATGACGCTTCTCGATCCGCGGACCGTCGCACAAGACGACGCCGCGCTCGATCACGTTCTCGAGCTCGCGCACGTTGCCCGGCCACGAGTACGCGACGAGCACCGCGAGCGCGTCGTCGGAGAAGCCGTCGATCGTCTTGCCGTTCTCGACCGCGTACCGTCGCAAGAAAAAGCTGGCGAGCGCGGCGACGTCGCCCGGCCGCGCGCGCAACGGCGGGAGCTCGACGCTCACGACGTTGAGTCGATAAAAGAGATCCTCGCGGAACGTCCCCTTCGCCATCTCCGCTTTGAGATCGCGGTTCGTCGCGGCGAGGATCCGAACGTCGACCTTGATTGTCTCGTTGCCGCCGACGCGCTCGAACGTCTTCTCTTGAAGGAAGCGAAGCAGCTTCACTTGCGTCGCGAGCGGGATCTCGCCGATCTCGTCGAGGAAGAGCGTCCCGCCGTCGGCCTGTTTGAAGCGCCCTTCGCGCCGGCCGACAGCGCCGGTGAACGCGCCGCGCTCGTGCCCGAAGAGCTCGCTCTCGAGGAGCGACTCGGCGAGCGCCGCGCAATGAAGTCGAACGAACGGCATCTTCGCGCGAGGCGACGCGAGGTGGATGGCTTCGGCGATGAGCTCTTTGCCGGTGCCGCTCTCGCCCGTCACGAGCACGCTCGCTTTGCTCGGCCCGACCTGGCCGACCAGCTCGAGCACCTCTTGCATCTTCGGATCGCTCGACACGATGTGACCGAAGGCGTTTCGATCGCGAAGCCTGTCCCGAAGGCGTCGTGTCTCCTGAAGGAGATGCGCTTTCTCCATCGCCCGCTCGACGACCGCCGCGAGCGCCTCGGGATCGAGGGGCTTCGTTAAGTAGTTCTCGGCGCCCTTCTTCACCGCCTCGACCGCGCTCGTGATGGTCCCGAACGCCGTCATCACGACGAACACCGCGCCGGGGGCCGCCGCCCGCGCCTTCTCCATGAACGCGATTCCGTCCAGCCCCGGCATCTTGAGATCGGTGAGGATCACGTCGGGCGCGAACTCTTCGAGCTTGCCGAGCGCCTTGAAACCGTCGGCCGCGGTCTCCGTCGCGTAGCCGTCTTCGCGCAGGATCTCGCCGAGCGCAGAGCGCGCGTTGGCTTCGTCGTCGACGATGAGGATGCGACCTCGCGCGGCCATGGGCTCGAAGGCACGCTACCCGGGCTGGGCGTCCGAGGCTACCGCCACCAGGCTGCACAGTGCACGGAACGGCGCGCTGTGGACGAGAAACGTCCAGTTCGGAGCGACGCCGGGCCACGGCGGAAACGCGCTCTTCGACGAATGAACGTCTTCTTGTTTCGGCACGTCCAATGCTAAAAGGCGGGAGCCGCGATTGGGCGAAGCCCCGCGGGAAAAACGACAAGTGCATCGAAATTCGCAAGATCGATTGATCCTCGGCCATCCTTGCGAAGCACTAGTGACCAACGCCACTGACCACGAAGCACAGAGATCCCGTCCTCGGAGAGCCATGCACAAGATTGCTTTCACGGTCCGTCGTCGCGCGCTGACCACGACGCTCCCGCTTCTCTTCGGCTTCGTTGCCGCCCCGTTCGTTTTCACGCCCGAAGCACACGGGCAGGGGAAGGTGACGTTCGGCGGAAGCGCGTCGACCGACGCGCCCGCCGCGGCTGCGCCAGCGGCCGCACCGGAAGCAGCTCCGGACGCCGCGCCCGCTGTCGCCGGCGCCAGCGCCTCCGACGAAGAATGGGCGATGCGCGATCGCCTGCTCCACGAGTCGAACACGCTGAGCGGCGGCTCCGGACTCTTGCGCACGCAGCACGCGCAGTCGGGTGCTCCGGGTCAGTTCCGATTGGGCTTCACGACGGAATGGTTCAGCGCGGGCTTTCTCTGCACGACGGAGTTCCCGTGCAAGAACCCGCGCGGCCCCGGCAACATCACCAGCGACACGATGAATCACATCGGCGCGACCATCACGCTCGGCGTGACGATCGCGAAGATCGGCCCCGGCACGCTCGAGGGCTACGCCGCCACCGGCGGCTACGCGAACTCCGACGACGCGAACCGTCCGTCGCTTCTTCAAGTGCTCGGCGACACGACGCTCGGCGGGAAATACGTCGTCCCGCTTTCCAAGGTGTTCCACGTCGGTCTCGCGGCGGATCTCCTCCTCGTCAACGGCACCGGCGCGGTCGGTCTCGACGGCGGCGGCACGAGCGGTCGCTTCACCGGCCTCTTCACGGGCGATCTCCGCGGCCTCGCGTCGCGCGTCCCGCTGCGCTTCAGCACGAACATCGGCTACACGATCGACAACACCGCCGACGTCCTCACGAAGACGGAAGGACCGGCACCCGACGGTCGCGGCCAGTCGGTCACGCGCATCGAGCGCTTCGGCCTCAACATCAACCGCGTCGATCACCTCGATCTCCGCATCGGCGGCGAGTTCTTCGCGGCCGACGAGCGCGTGCGACCGTTTCTCGAATACGGCATCGCGCTCCCCAACAATCGCCAGGGCTACGCCTGCAAGCCGAACAACCCGAGCAAGGATCTCTGCCTCGCCAACCAACAGGTCGCGCCGAGCAGCCTCACGCTCGGTGTTCGCGCGTTCCCGTGGAAGCGCGGCTTCTCGCTCGTCGCGGCGCTCGACATCGGCGTCACCGGCACCGGCAAGTTCATCGAAGAGGTCTCGCCGACGCCGCCGTGGATGCTCTACATCGGTGGCGGTTGGGCGATCGACACGCAGGACCGTCCGCCGCCGCCGCCCGTCACGAAGAACGTCGAGAAGCGCGTCGAGGTCGTGAAGAACGCGATCCGCGGACACCTCCAGGGCTTCGTCCACGAGAAGGACAAGCAGGATCCAATCAAGAACGCGATCCTTCGTTACCAAGGCCACCCGGAGATGTCGGCGCTCGCGTCGCACGACGACGGCAAGTTCTCCGACGAGGTCGCACCGGACGGGGAGTACACGTTCGACGTCACCGCCGACGGCTACAAGCCGGCGACGTGCGGCGGCAAGGTGCCCAAGACGGGCGGCGACGTTCCGGTCGACTGCGCGATGGAAGCGCTTCCGAAGGTCGGCAACCTCGTCGCGACGGTGCGTGACGCCGACACGAGCCAGCCGGTGAGCGGGATCTCCGTTCGCATGCTCGACGCGCAGAAGAAGGAGTCGATCCTCTCGACGGACGGCTCGGGCACGGTGAAGGTCGACAATCTCTTGCCGGGCATGGTCGAGTTCACGATCACCGCCGAGGGCTACCTGACGCTCGTCCAGCAGGCCGAGGTGAAGGTCCGCTCGACGACGAACGTCGACATCTCGCTCCGACCGAAGCCGAAGAACGCGGCGGTCGAGGTCGGCAAGACCGAGATCAAGATCAAGCAGCAGATCCAGTTCGCGCTCGACTCGGCGGTCATTCTCCCCGAGTCGTTCGGCCTCATGACCGAGATCGCGGACGTCCTCATTCGCAACCCGCGCATCAAGCGCGTCGAGATCCAGGGCCACACCGACAACACCGGTACGCCCGAGCACAACAAGCAGCTGAGCGAGCAGCGCGCCGAGTCGGTTCGCGTGTGGCTCACGCAGCACGGCGTGCAGGGCGATCGCCTCGTGTCGCGCGGCTTCGGACAAGAGAAGCCGCTCGTCCCGAACGTCACGGCGAACAACCGCTCGCGTAACCGCCGCGTGCAGTTCCAAATCGTCGAGCAAGATCCGGCCGCGAAGCCGTAGTCTCTCGCGAAAAGCACCGCTCGTCGGAGGCCTCTCTCGTTTTCCTTGCGGGAGAGGCCCTGAGGAGCTAGGTTTGCGCGCCCTGTTGGTGGTTGTTGCGGACGCGGGTCCCCCTCCGGGGCCTGCGTTTTTTTTTGCTCGCTTCTCACCTCCCAACCTTGGAAATCATGTCGCAAGCGCGCGCACCGCAAGTGATCGATCGAAAGAAGCTCGATGAAGTCATCGAGCCGATCGTGCGCGCGCATGGTGCCGAGGTCGTCGACCTCGAAGTGAAGACCGAGCGCGGCGGGTGGGTGCTTCGCGTCTTCGTCGAGAAGCTCGGCGCGATGGAGCAAAATCTCTCCACGCAGCAGGCGGCGATCGACCTCGATCTTTGCTCCGGAATCGCGCGCGACCTCAGCCCCGCGCTCGACGTCGTCGACGTGATTCCTCATCAATACCATCTCGAAATCAGCTCGCCCGGCGTCGAGCGCAACCTTCGCGACGAGCGCGACTACGTCCGCTTTTGTGGCAAGAAGGCCAAGCTCAAGCTGGTCAATCCGGTGCGCGGACAAAAGGTCGTTGTTGGCCTGCTCGGCGCCGTCCAAGGTGGCAAGGTGTCCGTCCAAGAGCGAGAAGGCGGGCCCACCTACGAGATTCTCGTCGCAGACATCGAATCGGGCCGACTCGTCTTCGAGTTCGGCCCCGCATCACGTCCTGGAAAGCCCGGCAGCAAGAAGAAGAAAAGTCACTGAGGTATGACCATGGCCATTCAGCAGCAGCAGCCCGCACCCGAAATGAATCTCCTCTCCGCGATCGAAATGGTCGCGAAGGACAAGGGGATCGATAAAACGCGACTCATCAAGACCGTCGAGGAAGCGATCCTCAAGGCGGCGCAGAGCGCGTTCGGGATCAACCGCGAGCTCGAGGCGCGCTTCAATGAAGAGAGCGGCCAGGTCGATCTCTATCAATACATGACGGTCGTCGACGACCCGAGCGACGAAGAGCGCGAGATCGCGCTCGAGGACGCGCAGAAGGTCGGACTCGAAGCGGAGCTCGGTGAAGAGCTCGGCTTTCAGATCTTCTGGCACCCGCTCGACGCGAAGAAGGCGGCCGATCAGGACAAGCAGTACGGCGACCTTCTCAACGTGAAGCAGGCGCGCGCGACGTTCGGGCGCATCGCGGCGCAGACCGCGAAGCAGGTCTTGATTCAGCGCGTTCGCGACGAAGAGCGCGATCTCATCTTCAACGAGTTCAAGGACCGCAAAGGCGAGCTCATCAAGGGCGTCGTTCGGCGCTTCGAGAAGGGGAACAACATCATCGTCGACCTCGGGCGCACCGAGGGCGTGATGCCGTTCCGCGAGCAGACGCCGCGCGAGACGTACCGTCCGGGCGATCGCATCGTCGCGTACGTGAAGGAGATCGATCGCGAGGCGCGCGGCCCGCAGGTCATCTTGAGCCGCAACGATCCGAAGCTCGTCGAAAAGCTCTTCGAGGCCGAGGTCCCGGAGATCTACGAAGGCATCGTCCGCATCGTCGCGTGCGCGCGCGAGCCGGGCGCTCGTTCCAAGATCGCGGTCACCAGCCGCGACGCGGACGTCGATCCGGTCGGCGCGTGCGTCGGCATGAAGGGCGCGCGCGTCCAGGCCGTCGTTCAAGAATTGCGCGGCGAGAAGATCGACATCGTCCCGTACGATCGTGATCCGGCGCGCTTCGTGTGCGCGGCGATTCAGCCGGCCGAGGTCAACAAGGTCATCGTCGACGAAGCGGACGGGCGCATGGAGCTCGTCGTTCCGGACGAGAAGCTCTCTCTCGCGATCGGGCGTAAGGGCCAGAACGTGCGCCTCGCGGCGCAGCTCACCGGCTGGAAGCTCGACATCATCAGCGAGGCGAAGTTCAAGCAGATGGAGGAAGAGGCCATCACGGCTCTTCAGGCGATCGAAGGGGTCAGCGAGCAAATCGCGCGCAGCATGTACCGCCTCGGATTCCGCACGCTCGAAGAGCTCGCGGAGGCGACGGAGCAAGAGCTCGCGGCGATCCCGGGTCTCGGCGGCACGGAAGCAGCGGCGAAGATTCGGCAGAGCGCCGAGACGACGATGGAGAAGCTCCGCCAGGAGCGCATCACCGCGGCGTCGTCGCGCACCGAGCCGCTCACGGAGAAAGAGCGCTTGCTCTTCATTCGCGGGATCGGCGAGCGGACGATTCAGCTCCTCGAGGACGCCGGGTACAAGACGGTCGAGGACATCCTTCGCGAGGACGAGGACAAGCTCGCGATCAAGACCGGCCTCGGCATCAAGAAGGCGCGATCGATCAAGACGGGCGCGGAGCACTTTCTGACGAGCGAGTCGAAGGTGATCGAAGCGGCGCGTCGTGAAGTGAAGGCGGCGAGAGATCGCGAAGGCGGCACGGCGCAGGCGTGAGCGAACCGAACGACAAGAAGGACGGAGACCCAGGAACCAACGTGCAAACCACGACCGAAGAACGACCCCCTCATCGCAAGCCGACGCGCACCTGCGCCGGCTGCGCTCGCCCTGAAGAGGCGGACGCGATGGTGCGGCTCGTTCGCGGGCCGGGCGGCGAGATCGCGGTCGACGCCGCGGGCTCGGCGTTCGGTCGCGGCGCGCACGTTCACGCGCGACCGGAGTGTCTCGCGAAGGCGTGCAAGGGCGGGCTCGCGCGGTCGTTCAAGTCACCGGTCGCGGTCGACGCGAAGGATCTCGCCGCACAGATCGTCGAGGCGTTCGATCGCCGAATCATCGGGCTCTTCGGCGCGGCAAAGCGCGCGGGGTCGCTGGCGATCGGCGCGGACGCTTCGTGCGAGGCGCTCGAGGGGACGAGCAAACAGACGATCGTCGTCGTCGCGAGCGACGCCGGATCGATCGTGCGCGCGGATCCGATCGCGGATGCGATCGCGCAAGGACGCGCGATTTCGTGGAAGGACAAAGCGACGCTCGGCGCGCTCCTCGGTCGTAACGAGGTCGCGGTTTGCGTGGTTCTCGATGGTGGTATCGCTGCCGAGCTCTTCAAGGCTCGTCAATTGGCAGACGCGGTGTCGAAGTGAAGAGGAGTATCGCATGCAGGTCGGAGGCTCTATGAGCGCCAAAGTACGCGTCTACGAAGTTGCGAAGCAGCTGAACCTCGATCCGAAGGCCGTGGTCGGGTTGTTCCAAGCGATCGGCGTCGCCGACGTTCGCAACCACATGAGCTCGGTCGATCCCGAACAGGTCGAGCGGGTGAAGCGTCACCTCGAGAAGCAGAGGACGCACGATGTCGTCGAGGAGAAGGTTCGCCCCGGCGTCGTGAAGCGTCGCGCGATCGCGAAGCCGGGCGCCCCCGCCTCCGCAGCGCCGTCGAGCACGTCGCTCCCGGTCGCGGCGCCTTCGTCGCGCCACCTCGAAGACTCGGTCGAATCGTCCCACGTGGCGCCCTCGGCGCGCGCGGCGAAGTCGACTCCGCGCATCAGCACACGCGAGCTTCCCACCACCGGTGACCAAAACGGACACGCGCCGGTCGCCGAGGCGCGTGAGCGCGAGAGCTCACGGATGGTCGCTCGGCCAAGTGTCGCGGCGGAAGTCGTCGAGGAGCGGCGCAGCACGCGCGACGTCGAGATCCCGCCGGCGCCCGCATCCGTTCCGCGCCGCAGCTCGCGCAACGTCGCTGCCGCCGCCGAGGAAGAGACGCGCACCGAGTCGCCCGCACCGCATGCGACCCACGCCGTCGAGGCCGCCGCGCTCGAGCAAGTCGAAGCGAGCGCGCCCGCGATGCAGGCCGCGCCGCCCGCAGAAGAGCCGGTCGCCGCCGCGCCGTCGCCGAGCGAGGCGCCTGCCGCACGTCCGAGCACCGCGCCGAAGACCGGCGTCGAATACTGGGGCGGTCGCCCCGGCGTTCCGATGCCCACGCCGGCGACGATGCCACGCACCCAGCTCGCCGGCACGAACATGCCGCGTCGCGTTCAATACGATCCGCGCGCGGGCGCAGCGACCGGCGTCCCCGGACGTCGTGACGTTCGCACGCCGGGTCAGCAGTCGGGCCGCCCGATGATGGGCCGCGCCGGTGGAAGCGGCGCGCGCCGCGGCATGCAGATGCCGATGCGCAAGCCGTCCGGCATCGTCTCGACGCAGGAGATGGGCGCGCACAAGAAGGTCATCCGCATCGAGGAGAACATCACGCTCCAAGGGATGGCGCAGAAGCTCAGCCTCAAGTCGACCGAGCTCTTGATGAAGCTCCTCGGCATGGGCATGACCGGCGTCCACATCAACACGACGCTCGACGCCGACACGGCGAAGATCCTCGCGTCCGAGTTCGGCTGGGAAGTCGAAGACGTCGCGATGAGCGAAGAAGAGAGCATCGCCGAAGCGCGCGGCGAAGTCGCGACCGCGGCCGCGGCCGCCGAAGGCGCCGAGAAAGCGGCGGCCGTCGTCGTCGACGTCGATCGGCTCGTGCGTCCCCCCGTCGTCACGGTCATGGGTCACGTCGACCACGGCAAGACGAGCCTCCTCGACAAGATCCGCAAGGCGAACGTCGCGGGCGGCGAGGCCGGCGGCATCACGCAGCACATCGGCGCGTACAAGGTCGTCACGCCCAGCGGCACGATCGTCTTCATCGACACGCCGGGCCACGAAGCGTTCACGCAGATGCGCGCACGCGGCGCGAGCGCGACCGACCTCGTCATCCTCGTCGTCGCAGCCGACGACGGCGTGATGCCGCAGACGCGCGAAGCGATCAGCCACGCGAAGGCGGCCAAGGTGCCGATCATCGTCGCGGTGAACAAGATCGACAAGCCGGGCGTCGACGTCGAGAAGGTGAAGCGCGAGCTCGTCGAGTTCGGGCTGCAGCCGGAAGAGTGGGGCGGCGACACGATGTACGCGAACGTGTCGGCGCTCACGGGCGAAGGCATTCCGCAGCTCCTCGAGACCGTCGCGCTCCAAGCCGAGGTCCTCGAGCTCAAGGCGAACCCGAAGAAGGCCGCGAGCGGCACCGTCCTCGAAGCCAAGCTCGACAAGGGGCGCGGCCCGGTCGCGACGATCCTCGTTCAGGACGGCACGCTCAAGGTCGGCGACTTCGTCCTCGCGGGCGC
>JBBQXV010000039.1:0-44505 GCA_038209335.1 Polyangiales bacterium
GCCACGCGCGACGTCCTTCGCGATGCGCACGGCGTCGCGGATCGAGAGCTTCCGCGTCGCGAGCACGTGCCGAAGCGATTGCCCTTCGATGAGCTCCATCGCGATGTAGACCGTGCCGTCGACCTCGCCGACCTCGTGCACCGTCGCGATGTTCGCGTGCGTGACCGCCGCCGCCGACCGCGCCTCGCGCAAGAATCGCTGTCGGCGCGTCTCGTCGCCGACGAAGTCTTCGCGCAGGACCTTCAGCGCGATCGTACGGCCGAGCTTTTCGTCCTCCGCCGCGTAGACGACGCCCATCCCGCCTTGGCCGATCTTCGCCACGACGCGAAAGTGCGCGAGTGTTTTGCCGATGAGGTCGCCGTCCACGGAATCTCGAATCGTACTCTCTTGTGGCGCATTGTCGGCGCTGGCGTTGCAGAAGTGCGTCCGCCCTGCGAAACTGCCCGAGTGCGAAGCTATACCTGGCAGGTCGGTGCGGTAGCGGTCGGGATCGCGTTGGGGCTCGGTGCGAGCGTGCCGCTTGCGCAAGGCCAAGGAAAGCTCCCGACGATCCCGGTCGGCGAAATCAAAGACGGGATGAAGGGCTACGGCCTCACCGTCTTCAAAGGCACCGAGCCCGAGAAGTTCGACGTCGAGGTCATCGGCGTCCTCAAGAATTTCCGTCCGTCGCAAGAGCTCATCCTCATCAAGACCCCGCACCCGCGATTGAACAGCGCGAAGATCGTCCGCGGCATGAGCGGCAGCCCCATCTTCCTCGATGGGCGTCTCGCGGGCGCGTACGCGTACGGCTACAACTTCATGACCGATCCGGTCGCGGGCGTGACGCCGATCGCGCCGATGCTCACCGAGATGAATCGACCGATCCCGCCGGGGTTCTGGCCGCTCGAAGGAGCGGGTCCCCTCCCCGCCGCAAAGCCCGGACAGCCCGCGCCGCGACCGCACGCTTCGCTCACGGGATTCGACGGACAGCCGGGATCGTACGACGTGACCGCGCACGCGAAGCAGCTCGCGGGAAAGATCGGACTGCCACCGGATGCGTCGCGTCCGAACGTCCGCGCGTCGACGCCGATGATGCTCGGCGGCGTCGGCGATCGCACGCTCAAGGCGCTGCGCGAGCTCTTCGAGCCGCTCGGCATCGAGCCGATGCAAGCGGGTGGCGGCACCGGCGTGCCCGACGCGGCGACGCCGAAGCACTACGCGAACGGCGGCGCGCTCGGCGTGGCGCTCGCGAGCGGCGACGTGTCGTTCATGGGACTCGGCACGACGACGTACGTCGAAGGGACGAAGGTCGCCGGCTTCGGCCACCCGATGATGGAAGCGGGGAACAGCGCGCTCCCGACGTGCATCGGGCGCGTGATCTGGCTCATGTCGAGCGTCGCGAGCAGCTGGAAGATGGGCGAGTGCGCGCGTCCGCTCGGCGCGCTCATTCAGGATCGGCAGAGCGCGATCATCGTCGACGAGACGAAGATCGCGCCGATCTTCCCGGTCGACGTGAAGGTCAGCGGCGTCGAAGGCGCGCCGAAGCTGTCGTGGCACGTCGACGTCGCCGAAGAAAAATTCATGTCGGCGTCGATCGTCGCCGCGGTCTTCGCGTCGGTCATCGAAGCGACCGTCAACGAGCGCCGCGATCTCACCTGGCAGATGCACTCACGCCTCGTCGTGCGCGGTCAGAAGACCCAAAAGACGATCGAGCTCGACGACTTCGGCGTCGCGGTCGGCGGCGCGCCCGAGGTGCCCGAGTTCTTCCACACCGCGATCGTGCGAACGATCGGCGACGTGATGAACAACCCTTGGGAGAACGTCCGCATCGAGAAGGTCGAGACGTCGATGAGCGTGCAGTATACACGCGACGTCTGGCGCCTCCGCGGCGTCGAGCTCCTCGATCCGATCGTCGACGCGGGCGAGCGCGTGCGCGTTCGCTTGCATCTGCTGCCGTTCATCGGTCCGGCGGTCGTTCGCGAGGTCGAGGTGCGACTACCGCGCGAGCTCGCGGGCAAGGACGTCGACATCGAGGTGGTGCCGGGTTGGGACGTGCTGCCGGAGATGGCGGCGCCGGAGAACCTCGGCGAGCTGCTGAACAACTCCACGCGGCAGACGCAGCCGCGCACCGTGGTGCTCCAGTTCCGCGTGCCGGGACAAGGCGTGACGTTCCAAGGTCACGTCGCGGGGCGCCTGCCGTCGTTCGCGCTCGACACGCTGCGCCCGACGAGCGCGGACATCGTTCCGGATACGTACAACGCGTACCGCCGCACCATCGTGCCGATCGACAAGTACATCGAAGGGCGCGATCGGGTCCGCGTCAAAGTGCGTCCGATCGTTCGCTGAGTAGCGAACGCGAACGCGAACGCGCGTCACTTCACTTCGCCAGGTCCGCGCAGCACCGAAACCCGTTCTGGTAGTAGTGAAACCCCTCGTCGTGCGCGGTCGTCATCGGACGGCATCGCGTGCGTACCGGGCCCCAGTATCCGCCCTTCATTCCGCTGCAATGCGGGCGGCAGTGGCCGGTCTCGTTGACGACCCACTCGTCGACGTTGCCCGCCATGTCGTGCACGCCGAAGGGACTCACGCACCCTTCGCGTTTGCCCGACACCTCGCGCTGCTCGAGCCGCGCGACCTCGGCGGCGCGCGTGCCGAGCGCTTCGTAGACGAAGTTGTCGGGGTACCGATACGTCTTGTCGATGTTGCACGCATCGCCGTTGCGCGCATAGCCGTACGGGTAAGGCAGTCGCTCTTCGCCTTCGCACGCGAGCGTCCATTCGTCGTCGCCGCAAAGTCGCTTTCCGATCGCGCCGCACGAACGCCGCGCCTCGTACCATGTCATCGAGATTGCCGGCAGCTCGCCCGCGCGGTTTGGCCATTCGTAGCGATCGATGCAGAAGTGTTTCTTCTCGGTCTTCGCTTTGCACGGCGGCGTCTTCTTGAACTCTGCGCAGCGAAGCTTGGGTTCCGCCTTCGGAGGATCGAGCCAATGAAGACAGAGCTGCTCGACGTACGGACAATACTCGCCGTCGATCTCGAGCATGTCGGACGGACACGTCGCGCGATCGGCCTCGCGCGGCGTCGCGCTCTCTTTCACCCCCGCGGCGACGAGCGCGAGCGGAAGCAAGACGATCGCGAGCGCGTGACGCATCCGATGCGAATCCTCTCACACAAAGAACAAACTGGCGTTCGACCTTCGACCCGTCGTATCGGGCAAAGGTGAGAATCCGAACGCTCGTCGCCGTCGCCCTCGTCCTCGTCCTCGCGTGCGAGAAGAAACAGCCCGATCCCGTCGACGCCGCTGCGCCCGCGCCCTCGCCTTCGACCTCGCCGTCGGCCGACGCCGCGATCGCGATCGATGCCGGCAGCGACGCCGCGATCGCCGACGCGTCCGCCGCATCCTCGGGCGCCTGCCCCGCCGACATGCTCCTCGTCGAGGGCGACTACTGCACCGAGGTCACGCACAAGTGCAAAAAGAGCTGGTACGCGAAGTGGAACGACAAGACGATCTGCATGGAGTTCGAAGAGCCGAAGCCCGGTGAGTCGAACTGCACCGGCAAGAAAATCCACAAGCGCTACTGCGTCGACAAATACGAATACCCAAACAGGCCCGGCGTTCGCTGCACCGTCATGAACGACTTCCCGATGGCGCAGCGCTTGTGCGCCGAACAGAAGAAGCGCGTCTGCACCGAGACCGAGTGGACGATGGCGTGCGAAGGGCCCGAATACAAACCGTACCCGTACGGCTACGTGCGCGATCCCGCCATTTGCCGCGGCGATCAGAGCGGCGTCGAGCCGAATATCGAAGGCAAAGACGACAAGGGCATTCCGTATTTGAAGTTCGCGTCGAAGGACAAGAAGGTCCGCGCCGACGAGCTCGAGCGACTGTGGCAAGGAGTCGAGAACGGATCGCAGCCGAAGTGCGTGAGCGACTACGGCGTCTACGACATGCCCGGCAACTGCGACGAGCTCGCCGGCGCCGAGTCACCCGAGAGCAAATACGACAACGTCACGACGGGCGGCCCGTGGCGCTACGGCGTTCGCAACCAATGCCGGCCGAAGATCTACACACACAACGAAGGCTTCGCTTACTACTACCTCGCGTTCCGATGCTGCTCCGAGCCGGACGGCAAGCCGACCGATCCGCGATCGCCGAAGCAGATCAAACGCAACGAGACATGGCGCAACGGCAAGCCGCCCGTGCGCGATTCGTGGGACGGCGATCCGATGCCGGACCCCGACCCCAAGTGAAAGAGAAAATTTCTCGCTCTCGACTCAGCGCGCGCGGGTGACGCGGGCGATCGCTTCTTCGAATTCGGCGACGAGCTGATCGACGACGGCGGCGACAGGGCGCACCGCGTTCATCTGTCCGACGATCTGTCCGACCGGCGTGCCGAGGAGCGGGCGGCTCTGCGCGTGGCGGATGCGCGCTTCGGCTTCGGCGACGAGCATTCCTTGCAACGGCATCGGCAGCGTCCCCGGCGAATCGGGCGCTTCCCACGCGGCGGTCCAGTCGGTCTTGAGCATGCGCGCGGGCTTTCCACTCACGACGCGCGATCGCACGGTGTCCGACGACGTCGCGGCGAGGAGCTTCTCCGTCACGACGCCGTAGCCGTTCGCGCCCGGCGCTTCGAGCTTGTACTCCTCCGTCGTCAGCCAGATCGATCCGAGCCAAACGCCGTCGGCGCCGAGCGCGAGCGACGCGGCGATCTGCGCGCCCGTTCCGATGCCCCCCGCCGCGAGCACCGGCACCGGTGCGATCGCGCGCGCGATCTCCGGCACGAGCACCATCGTCGTGATCTCCCCGGTGTGCCCGCCCGCTTCGTGTCCGACCGCGACGACGATGTCGACGCCGCTCTCGACGTGACGCCGCGCGTGCTCCGCTTTTCCTGCGAGCGCGGCTACGAGGATCCCCTTCGCGTGAGCCTGCTCGATGACGTCGCGCGGCGGCGAGCCGAGCGCGTTCGCGAGGAGCTTGATGGGGTGCTTCAACGCGATGTCGATCTGCGCGCGCGCGAAGGTGTGCATCCACGCGGTGATCCCCGCGGGCTTCTCGGCGCCGGGCGGAAGCGGCGGGACACCGAAGCGCGCGAGGACGTCGTCGACGAAGCGGCGATGCTTGTCGTCGATCATCTTCTCGAGATCCGGGAGGACGTCGTTGCCCTCGTATTTGACCGGCATCACCACGTCGAGGCCGTACGGCTTTCCGTCGACGTTCGCGTCCATGAACTGGAGCGCCTCTTCGAGCTCTTCGGCGCGCGTGTACCGAACCGCGCCGAGCACGCCGAGCCCGCCCGCGCGACTGAGCGCCGCGGCGACCTCGGGCGACGGAGTGAATCCGACGATCGGGTATTTCACCCCGAGCAAATCGCAAATCCGCGTGTGCATCCGTGACCTCAGGAGAACGACGTGAAACGAATCTTGGAATTCACCGGATGATGCACCGGCAGCTCGAGGACGCTCGACGTGCCACTCTCGTCGACGTCGATTCGGTATCGCGCGAGGATCGTCTGGAGCATCACGCGCAACTGCAGCTTCGCGAACGTCTTGCCGAGGCAGACGCGCGGACCGCCGCCGAAGCCGACGAGCTTCGCCGCGACCGCGCGACGATCGCCGCGCGCCGCCGTCCAGCGATCCGGATCGAACACGTCGGGATCGTCGAACGACGCTGGATCGCGGTGGCTCATGTACGGCGAATAAAATGTCGGCGTCCCTTTGGGCACGACGTGATCGCCGATCGCGAAGTCGGTGAGCGCGATGCGCGGGAAGAAGAGCGCGCTCGGGTACATGCGCTCGACCTCGAGGAGGAACGCGTTGACGAGTGGGAGCTCGAGGTTTCCGGTGACGGCGTCGGGGCTCTCGGCGAGCTCCGCACGCAGGCGTCCTTGCCAATCGTCGCGGCGCGCGAGCTGATGAAGCACCCACGCGGCGGCACTCGCGGTCGTGTCGTAGCCGGCCCAGAAAAGAAGGAGCAGATGACCGACGATCTCGTCGATGTGAACGTGGTGCCCCGTTTCGTCGAGCTGATGCGCGAGCTGACCAAGCAGCCCCTCGGGCGGACGCGCGCGCGCCGCGAGGACGCGCGGGCGGAGCATCGTGACGAGCTTCTCGCGTGCATCGAGCGCGCGATCGAGGCGACCGAACGGAATGCGCACCGACGTCGGCGCCATGATCCCGTCGATGAGGCGTTCGAAGTACGGACGGAATGCCTCGGTCTCGTCGCCGAGCTCGAGGCCGGTGAGCACGTTGGCGGCGACCGCGAACGTCGCGCGCTGCGTGAGATCGTAGGCGTCGACGCTGGTCGACTGCGCGAGGGACGACGCCGTGTCCGCCCACACGTCGCGAACACGCTCGGCGCTCTCGCGCACCGCGAGCACTCCGACCGCAGGCGACAGCGTCGCGCGCGTGCGATCGTGCGCGTCGCCGTCTTGCAGCATGATGCTCCCCTCGAAGACGCGCTTCACCGCCGTCTGCGCGTAGCCCATGCCGAAGCTCATCTCGTGACGGCGCGTGACGAGCACCGTCTTGTTCGCCTCTTCGCCGATGAGGAACACCACCGGGTACGCGAGGCGCGTGCGAAAGACGCGACCGTGACGCTCGAAGCGCTTGCGGAGAAAGCGCGTCGCGCCGCGGAGGAGCCAATAGAGCTCGAGCGGCGAACCGGACCCGGGGATGTTCGAGAGCATCGTTTTCAAACTATACATGATGTAAACTCCAAGGAGACGATGCGTCAACCCTCGACGAGCCACCGACCGCGAAGGAAGGCGCACCGCGTCCGCTTCTCCGCCGAGCAGCGGCGGCAGCAGATCCTCGACGTCGCGGCGAAGCTCCTCACGAAGCACGGCGTCGACGGGCTGCTCTTCACGGATCTCGCGGCCGCGGCCGGCGTCACGCGGCCCGTCATCTACAAATTTTTTCCGACGCGACGCGCGCTGGTCATGGGCGTGCTCGAAGACTTCGAGGCGACGCTTCGTCAGCGCTTCATGGACAGCGCGGCGAAGAGGTTTCCCGGGACGCTCGAGGCGATCACGCGCCTCTTCGTCGACGCGGTCTGCGACACGATCGAGTCGAAGGGCGCAGGGCCGTGGGAGCTCCTCGCCTCGAACGGACCGGATCCGGAGATCGCGCGCCTCGGTCGCGCGATCCAAGAGCGCCTCGTCGCGCCCTGGCGTCCGCGCATCGCCGAGATGACCGGCGCGTCGCCGCGCGAGGTTCTCAGCGTCTCGCACATGCTCGTCGCGGCGGGGCGCGCGGTGCTCGCGCTTTGGTACGCGGGATCGCTCTCGCGCGAACAGGCGGCGAAGAGCGCGACGCGAGGTGTGAGCGCACTTTTGCGGGAGTTCACGCGGCGGGAGTCCGCGACCGACTGAACATCCGCGCCCTGTTCCGACTGCAAAGGAATTGCCCCGACCCCAGGGTGTTGCTAACCAAGTGACCCTAGTGAAACCCTCGCCGACATTCCGCCCGCGCCGAGCGTTTAGCATCCGCCGGTGGATCGCGCCGATCCTCGCGGGCACGCTCGTGCTCTGCGTCGGTACGTCGGGTTGGGCCAAGGGTCACAAGCCCGAGAAGAAGAAGCCGACGACGACGGGCACGGCGACGACGCACAAGCCCGCGCCGACGACGGCCGCGCCTGCGGGCGCGTCGCGACCGAAGACGACTCCCGCGACGACGAAGAAGAAGCCGCGAAAGGGCGGCGCCGCGATCGAGCAACCGGGCAAGCCGCGCAAGAAGCTCCGTCCCGAGGTCGCCGCGATCATTCGCGCCGACAACTACGCGCGGCAAGGGCGCGGCGTCGTCGAAGGCGAGCTCGCCGAGCCGCTCGCGGGCGCGACGTGCTCGGGGAATATGGCGATGGTCGAGCAGCGCTTCTGCGTCGACAAATACGAAGGCAGCCTCGTCGACGTGTCGAGCGGCGAGACGCCGTGGTCGCCGTACGACATGCCGGACAACGCGCATCAGTACAAAGCGGTGAGCGTCGCGGGCGTCGCGCCGCAGGCGTACATCAGCGGCCAGCAGGCCGAGGCGGCGTGCGGTCGCGCGGGCAAGCGTCTGTGCAAGCCGGTCGAGTGGCGGGCGGCGTGCATGGGTCCGAAGAAGAATCTCTGGGGCTACTCGGCGACGCGCGCGGACAACACGTGCAACGATCGCGGACGAAGCCCGATGCTTCATTTCTATCCGCAAGTGAACACGAGCTGGAAGCTCGTCGGCATGACCGAGATGAACGATCCGCAACTGAATCAGCTCGACGGCGGGCTGATGAAGACGGGCGCGAATCCGCAGTGCACGAACGAGTACGGCGTCCTCGACATGGTCGGCAACCTGCACGAGTGGACGAGCGATCCGAACGGCACGTTCCAGGGCGGCTACTACCTCGACACGCACATCAACGGCGACGGCTGCGGGTACCGCACGACCGCGCACGAGTTTCAGTATCACGACTACTCGACGGGCTTTCGTTGCTGCTCGGATGTCCTCGCAGCGGCGGCGACGACGACCGCGACCCCCGCGCCCAGCGCGAGCACGACCGCGACGCCGAGCGTGACTGCAACGCCAACCGCATCGCCGACCGCCACAACGACCGCGTCCGCGACCGCGCCCCAATAGCCTCTCGGCGTGCGTCATTCGGCGTCAGCCGACGCACGCCATGGGGCGACGCGCCCCTCGCTCGTTCGTCTCGCCGCAACAACGGCGGCGATCGGGAAGTGGCGAGCATCTTGCTGCGTTGGGGATGCGATGCTCACTTCCGCCGCACCTTCTTCTTCGTCCGGTTCTCCGTCGAGCGTGCCGCCGCCGAGCGGCATCGTTCGCATCCCCGGTCAGACTCTCTGGCGTCACTCGGGCGGCTCCGGCGTGCCGGTCATGGATCTCCTCCGCGATTCGCTCGCGGTCTCCTACAAAGGCGTCCTCACGCGCGACGAGTGCGACATCTTCACCGACCGCGTGTACGCCGCGCGCGAGCACTGGATCGAAAACTTCGGCGGCGCGCAATACACGCTCGGCCGCGCTTGGTACACCGACCTCGAACAAGATCGCGAAGACGAATACTTTGCGAACGCCATCGCATCCGACGAGCTCGTCGAGCGCGTTGCGCCGGGACTCCAGCAGCGAATGTACGATCTCATCGGCAACGTCATCGGCGCGTACGTCGATCAACGCGAAGGATGGTGCGGTCCGGGCGTCCACGTCTTTCCGCCGACCGGCGACGTCGGTCAGAAGGGCGGCGACGTTCACTTCGACACCGAAGGGCTCACCGAGGATCAAGTCGAAGACCGCGCGCCGGCCATCTCGTGCATCTTGATGCTGCAGCCTGCGGAAGAAGGCGGCGGGCTTCGCGTGTGGGATCAACTCTACGAAGGCGAAGTGCGTCCGCCGATGCCAGCGCCGACGGTCGACAACGCGATCGCGATCTACAAGCCGGGCGATCTCGTCATCATCGACAGCTACCGCCTCCATCAGATCCAAGCGTTCTCCGGACCGCTCGAGCGCATCTCGATCACCGCGCACGCCGTGTGGAGCAAACCGAGTGAGCGCTGGGAGGTCTGGTTTTAGGCTTCGAAACGCGCATCTGTCGCGTCGAATGGCGGCCTGGTGTAAAACGGCGGGATGCGTTTTGCCTCTGTGTGCCTCGCGGCGTCGGTCGCGACCTTTGCGCTTCTCCCCTCGTCGCCCGCGCACGCCGTCGGCACGCGCACCTTCGATCTCGACACGATCGACGAGTTCTCCGGAGGCGACCTCAAAGGGGTGAGCGTCAGCTCGGACGGCGTCGTTCGCGCGGGGTGGACGCTCGGTAACGTCGCGTTACCGGATGCGACCGCGGTCTTCTGCGCGCTCGCGATGGACGACGACAGCGTCCTCGTCGGCACGAGCCCGGGCGGCAAGGTGCTCCGCGTGTCGGGCGATCAAGCGAAGCTCTACGCCGAGACGGGCGAGCTCGCGGTGACGGCGCTCGCGCAAGGACCGAAAGGGATCGTCTACGCGGCGGCGATGCCGGGCGGAAAGATCTTCAAGCTCGTCGACGGCAAGAAGCCCGAGCTCCTCGCGACGTTGCCCGACACCGATCACGTGTGGGCGCTCGCGACGGACAAAGCGAAGACCGCGCTCTATGCGGCGACGGGCGGCAGCGAAGGAAAAGTATTTCGCGTCGACGCCGGCGGACAGTCGAGCGTCTACTTCAAGAGCGACGAGCCGCACCTCGTGTCGCTCGCGGTCGGCGACGCGGGGCTCGTCTACGCGGGATCGAGCGGCAAGGGACTCCTCTACAAGATCGCCGGGCCGGGTCGCGCGTCGGTCGTCTACGATTTTCCCGGCGAGGAAGTGAAGGCGATCGCGCTCATGCCGAACGGCGCCGTGTACGGCGTCGGCAACGAGTACAGCGATCCGCCGGACGCGGGGCGCAAGAGCTCCGTCGCCGGGCGCGCGCAGCCAGGTCCGTCGACGGGCGCGCGGATGAAGCCGGGCAAAGGATCGCTCTACTACTTCGACGCGAGCGGGCGGCCCGAGCGGCTCATGCACCACGACGAGTTTCATTACTTGTCGCTGATGATCGACGCGGCCGGCGTCGCGTTCGTCGGCACCGGCGCCGAGGGGCGCATCTATTCGGCGAGCCTCGACCATGTCGTCACGCTCGTCGCCGACACCGACTCACGGCAGATCGGCGCGCTCGGTTTGTCGAAGGGGAAGCCGTTCGTCATCGGCGGCGATCCCGCCGTGTTCCATCGCGTCGTCGCGCAAGGTGGCGCCGACACGATCTGGACGAGCAAAGTTCTCGACGCAGGGCTTCGCGCGCGCTTCGGGCATCTGTCGTGGGTGTCGAGCGGCGGCGTCGAGCTGTCGACGCGGACCGGGAACACGTCGACCCCCGACACGACGTGGAGTGGATGGAGCAACGCGATGACGGCGCCCGCGCTCGTGACGAGCCCGCAAGGGCGCTACGTCCAAGTGCGCGCGCGGTGGTCGCGCGCCGACGCGACCCTCAGCCAAGTCATCCTCCCGTTCGTCACCGACAACACGCGCCCCGTCGTCCTCGAAGTGAACGCGCTGCAGAAGGGCGTCGTCCGCGACACGAAGGAAGGCGCGACCGCGAGCGGCGGCGAGCCGCCGAAGCACGAGAGCATCGTCAAGGTCACGTGGCGCGTCGACAACGCCGACGCGGATCCGCTTCGCTACCGCCTGCAGTACAAGCGCGAAGGCGACACGACGTGGCGCGAGATCCTCAAGGTCGACGAGCTCGTCACGAAGACCGAGTACGACTGGGACACGGCGTCGTTGCCCGAAGGAAAGTACCGCGTGCGCGTTCAAGCGAGCGACGAAGCGGCGAACCCGCCCGGGCTCGTCGAGCGTCATCAGCTCGTGTCGCCGCTCGTGCTCGTCGACAACACGCCGCCGGTCTTCCAAGGCGGGCTCACGGTCGCGGGGCGTCGCGTGCGCGCGCGCGTCGTCGACGGTCTCGGTCCGATCTTCCGCGTCGAGATCGCGGTCGACGGCAAGCTCGACTGGCGTCCCCTCCCCGCCGCCGACGGGATCTTCGACACGGCCGACGAAGCGATCGACGCGGACGTCTCCGCGCTCGTCCCGCCGGGGTCCCACATCGTCGCCATTCGGGCCTTCGACTCGGCCGGAAACGCTGTCGTGGCCGAGGTCGAGGCCAAGTAGGCGCTCGCCTCATTCCGTGCGCGAGCGGCCCGGGGCCTGACATGCGCGTCAGGGAGGCGTCGCCAGTTTGTGGTCTTTTCTTCGGGAAGAGCCACAATTTGGGCACGGCACGCCTCGTGAAGTGAGGGTCCGTGACTCCATGCTCTTGAAGAAGCTTCTCCTGACCGCGCTGGCCGCGGTCGCGCTCGGCGCGCCGATTTCGCTCGCGGCGTGCACCGTCGGGTTCACCACGGCCGACAGCAGCGGCGGGGCATCGCCCCCTCCGCTCGCCGAGTACGACGCCGGCCTGACCGACGACGACGCGAACGCCGACGCGATCACGAGCCCGAGCGACAGCGGCGCGGTGCCTTACGTGGGGAGCCCGCTCTGCAATTTCTCGAACGCGCAGAGCACGTGCAATCCGGACTTGGCTCCGGCGATGCCGCAAGCGTGCATGTCCTCGCCTACCGCGCCCGACGCCTCGACGTTTCGTTGCTTCGTCGTCGGTGGGATTGGGACGAAGCTGACAACGCAACAGTGCGCACCATCCGGCGTCGGAAAAGACGGCGACGCCTGCCACAGCGGCGACGACTGCGGCGCCGGCTTCGAGTGCGTCGGCGCCGGAGTCTGCCGGCACTACTGCTGCGACTTGCACGAGTGCGACAAGATGGGGAAGGCCGCGTTCTGCGACGTGCAGACGATGACGGGCGGCTCGACCGCCGACACGCGCGTTCCGGTTTGCATGCCGGTACGCTCGTGCAAGCTGCTCTTGCCGGGCTACTGCGATCAGGGCGAGACGTGCGCGCCGGTTCGCGGCGATGGATCGACCAGCTGCGTCGCGGTCGGTCCGGCGAAGGTCGGCCAGGCGTGCGATCGCGAGCACTGCGACAAGGATCTCGCGTGCCTCGGCGCGCCGGGAGCGCGCACCTGCTACCAGCTTTGCCACACCGACGCGCAGAGCGAGTGCCCTTCCAGCAAGAAGTGCAAGACCAGCTTGGCGCAGTTCTACGATCCGACGATCGGCGTCTGTCAGTAGTCGCGTCTACTGCGACGGCGCGCAGGTCCCGGCGACGAGGGCGATGAGGACGAGCGTTGCTTTGATCGGGCGGCGAGTCACGGCCTCACAGTTGCGCGTGGCGTGCACCGCGTCCAGTCGCTCACTGGGGTGACGGTGGGAGCGCGAGGATCTTCGGCGCGCCGTGCGATTCGCCGTCGGCGACGTCGCCATCGTCGTCGTCGAGCCCTTCGCCGAGCTTCTCGAGCGCGACGCGCATGCGAGGCTCCGCGCAGAGCGACGCCGCGACGCGCAGGCGCGCGCGCTCACCGGCGTCGATCGTCTTGACGAGCGCGGACGCCGCCGCCGAACGCGCCGTGACGTCCACCGTCGGGCCTTCGACGATCGCCCACAAGGCTTCGCGCGAGAGCATCGGCTGCCGGAAATCGACGGCGCCTGCGACGGCGCGCGTGATCTGCTCGGTGCTCGCGCCACCGACGAACCCTTCGGCCGCGCCGCCACGACGCGACGCCGCGTGCGAGATCTTCTCGGTGATGCGCGCGAGGATGGCGTCGCGTCGCGCGGCGTCCTCGCCGTGCAGCTGCAACCGCAGCACGACGCGCGTCCCTTTGCAGATCTCGAGGTTCGGGCCGTTGAGGCGCGCGGAGTCGAGCTCGCGGTACGCGAAGAAGCGTGTGCGCGACGTGCCGTGAACGAGCACGCCGTCGATCCCCACCGCGATGCGCGACGCGCGCTGGAAGAGCGCCGTGCCGCCCGCGGCGATCGCGATGTACGCCATCATGACCGACACGAACGCGCCGTCGCCGCCGCGCGGAAAGAGCAGGACCATCGTGCCGACGGCGATGAACGGCATGAGCGCGAAGAGGCCGACGGTGGCGATCGTCTCGTGCGTGACCGCGACGGCGGAGAAGACGATCTCGTCGTCGGCGACGTGCTCGGCCGCGCGCGTCGCGTCTTCGTCGACGGTCGGCGCGACGAACGCACGAAGGCCTCGCGACGTGAGCCACGTCAGCCCGACGAGCGGGATGAGCGCGTACGGGAGCGAGCTGAGCGTCGACGAAGCCATCAAATGGGAAACGACGGAGCAGGCGGTGAGCGCGCCGGGGAGCGCCACGAGCACGCGCGTGAGCCACGGATGGTTGGCGATCCAAGCGCGATTGCGATCGATGGGATCGGACTGGCCCGCACGCACGCGACCGCGCGCGAGGATTCGAACGAGCAGCGCAAGCGGCGCGATCAACGTCGCGATGGCGAGCGCCGCGCCGAACGAAGTCTGGAGAACGCCGAAGATCTCGTAGACGAGGTTGTACGTGCCGGCTTCTTCGTAGTGCTTGGCGGAGAAGTCGCCGTTCGCCTTCACGGCCAGCCACGCGTACAGCCACTTCACCGCCGTCAGTCTCAGGGCCCACGCCACGACCAGCCCGAGCACGACCCACAGCGCCTCGAGCTTCGTCTTACGCAGGCGCGCGAGGAGGCTCATCGTCCCTCAGTCTACGGCGTTGTCGCGAAATGCAAATGGCGCGGCGGATGGTTCTCGCTTCCCGCGACTACGGCGTGCACTGAAACGCCGACTCGTCGGACGCGGTGCGCGGCGACAGGACCGCGAGCGTCGCCGTGCCGGCGTGGACCAGGACGCGTTGCCGATGCGACGTCCCCGATTTCACGGCCGGAACGTGCGCGGTGAGCTCGACGCAGCCGGGTCGGACGTTGAACGCATACGCGACTCCGCGCCTCGCCGTCGTGTCGGTCGCCCCGAAGTACGCGATCTTCGTCGACATGGTCGCGTTGGTGGCGTTGTTTACCACCGCCTGCGGCGAGATCGCGACCGAGACGCCGGGCGCCCAACGGAACGAGCAGTCGAGGAAGCTCATCGCGACGATGCCGAGCGACGGATCGATATCGACCGAGAACATTTGAGCGATCGCCGTCATGATCGGCGCGAGGACGACGGTCGGTCCGGCCCCGAAGTCGAAGGTTCGCTCGTCGTGCACGATCGGGTAACCGAGGAAGGCGAGCTCGGGGTAGATCGGCGTGCCGCGTGAGCTCCCGCTCAAGCGGAAGTATCCGCCGAAGCCGCCGGCGAAGTTGTTGAATGGAATGCGCGCCGAGGGAACGCCGGTGGCGTCGACCGTGTTGGTGACGAGCGGCTCGCAATGGTCCACGGCTACGCCGCACGCGTCGACGACGACTCCCACCGCCGGCGCCCCTTTCGCGAAGGTCGCCTCGCTGATCGGAAACTGAAAGGTCGCGCCGTCCACGCCCAGCGCCGGGCGATCCCATTCGTATTTGCCCACGCATTGCCACGACGTCCCGAACGCGCATTCGGCGAGGCACGTGAACGTGCACGCCTCGACGGCGTCGCTCGGCTGCTTGCCGTCGAAGCCGTAGAAGCACCGCTGCACGCCCGCGGGGTTCATGCGCGAGACGTCTCCCATGCACGTGCTGTAGGCGCGCTCGCACGTGCCGTCGGCGATGCACGCCGCGATCGGATCGCCGCAGACGTCGGAGCTCGCGAGGCACGCGTCGCAGGTGTCGCCGAATCCGGCGAAGAGGCCGCGTGAGCCGTAGCACGTGGCGGCGCACGTCGATCGCAAGCAGCGATCGAGCGTGAGGTAGTCGTCTGAGTGCGCGGTGATCGGGTGCGCGGCTTCGCACGCGGCGCGGCCGGCGACGTCGTCGATCGGGAGCGACAGGATGCACTGCGCGAGCGCGGCGCACGCGGAGTCCGCGCCGCACGCCTTCGACGACGCCGAGCACGCGCCGGCGCACGCGGCGCATGCGTCGGAGTGAAACGTGTACGGGAGATCGGCGGTGCGATTGTCGATCCCCGCGACTTGCCGGCAGTCGACGCTCGCGACGAGCACACATCCGAGGATCGGGAATGCGAGCGTGGCGCGTGCTCGTCGTGCGCTCCGCATTTCAGAAGCGCCCGGCCATCGCGACTCCGCCCGCGCCGGGCACGACGAACGGCGCGACGCCGATCGCGCGCGACGGCGTCTGCGGCGCGCCCGAGAACCAGAGGTACGCCGCGGCTCCGACGAACGCGAGCGACGCGCCGAACGCGACGGTCGCGCGATCCGCCGCGCCCTTCGCCGAGTCGTTGTCGGCGACCCCCTGCAACGTGCAGTGACCACCTGGGCATCCGCGATCGCTATCGCTGCGGTGCCCGAGCGCGGAGACTCCGAAGTACGCGCCGAGGCCGAGACCGACGGCGCCCGCGCCCACGAAGGCGATCGCCGCGGTGCGCTTCGTCGATCCGGACGTCACTGCGGGTGCAGGCGCTGCGACGGGGGCGCGCACGATGGATGTCGCGATCGGCGGCGGCGGCGGCGATGCGATCGGCGGCGGCGGCTCGGGAGCGGGCGCGGCGACGGGCGCGGCGTCGAGCTTGTCGATCGTGATCGTCGTCGTCTCGCCTTCCTTGCGGACCTCGACGCCCGCGACGAAGCGAATTTTCCCCGGCGCCTCCGCCGTGACTTCGTGATGCCCCGGATCGACCGGCAGCCCGGTGCCCCACGCGGGACGCTCGAACGCGGTGCCGTCGAGCGCGACGCGCAGCTCGGGCCCGTCCGCTGCGTCGCTCACGACGATGCGCACGCGGCAGAGTCGCAGCTCGAGCGCGCGGATCTGCGACTCCGCGAACGCGATGCGCTCGCGACGGCCGTCGCGTTTGGCGAGCTCGAGCGCTTCGCGAAACTCGACCCATGCCGTCGCCGTGCGCCCCTCTTTGTCGTGACAGACCGCGAGATTCAGGAGCGTACCGGGGAGCGGATCGAGTCGCTGGCTCTCTTCGAAGCGCCGGCACGCGTCCGCGATCTCGCCGCGCGTCATCATCGCCTTCGCGTCGCGAAAGAGGACCGTCGCTGCAGCTTTTCGCTCCGCGGCCGCGTCCGCGCGGCACACGCGCGGGGCGAGCACGATCTGCGCCGCCGCGACGGCGAGCACCGTGGCTACGCGGGCCTTTCGCATCCGCCAACACTAGCGCACCTGCGGCGTCCGTTCTGATCGGCCAGCGTCCTCGGGCAGGGCCACGATCTCCGCGAGCGGCACTGTCCGGGGACACCGCCCGCGGCTGTCATGACAGGGGGTGATCGAGCGATTCGTCGAGAAATCGCGCGGCGGGCACGCGGCACGCGACGTGAAAAGGAGCGGGCATGCAAACGATGCCGGTGTTCGGCGCGCGTGAACGCGCGGTCGACGTGGGGATGGAGGCGCTCGGCGATGGCGATCTCGTCGCGCTGGTGCTCGGGACGGGGCACGCGGCCGAGTCGGTCGGTGTGCTCGCAGCGGCGCTGCTCGAAGAGCATGGCGGCGTGGCGGGGATCGCGCGCGCGGGGCTCGGCGAGCTCGTCGCGCGGCGCGGCGTCGGGCGCGCGAAGGGGGCGCGGCTCGCGGCGGCGATCGAGCTCGGTCGGCGCGCGGCGGCCGAGGCGGCGCGCGGAGGCGGCGCGTGTTTTCCGGAGAGCCGCGCGGTCGATGCGTGGGCGCGGCCGCGTCTTGCGGCGCTCGAGCACGAGGAGCTTTGGGTGCTCGCGCTCGACGGACGCAACGCGCTGCGCGCGGCGAAGCGCGTCGCGATGGGCGGGTTGCACGGGCTTCATGTGGCGGCGCGCGATCCGCTGCGCGTCGCGTTGCGCGAAGCGGCCAGCGCGTTTCTCCTCGTCCACAATCATCCCAGCGGCGATCCGACGCCGAGCCGCGAGGACATCGAGTTCACGCGCAGGCTCTCGCGCGCGGCGGCGGAGATCGGCGCGCCGCTCGTCGATCATGTCGTCGTCGGGCGCGACGGCTTCGCGTCGATGTTCGAGCTCGGGTTGATCGACTCGGTGTCGGGGTGACACAGCGAGACGTATCCGCATCCAAGCGCGCGGCAACGATCGACGGCCACGCGCGCGAAGCGGGTCGATCCGCGCGCCTCGGCAAGCGCGAGCGCCAGCGACGCGACGCGTGCACGCAGCGCCTCGGGTGGGTCGAGCGTGAGCCATGTCGGCTCCGAGGGATCGCCGCCGAGGAAGAGGATCCCCGCGCGGATCGCCGTCGCCGACGGAAACATTTCGCGGACGGCGAGTGAGTACACGGCGAGCTGCAACGCGTACGGCGCGGGTGAAGGGCCGCGCGCGCGTTTGTAGTCGAGCACGTCGACGCGGCCGTCGGGCCACGCGACCAGGAGATCGATCGCGCCGCGCACGGCGATCTCGCGCCCGTCGCCCGCGTCCACGCGCACGACGAACGGGCGCTCGCGCGAGAGCTCGGCGCGATCGCGGCGGACGCGCGCGGCGTACGTTCCGCCCATGAAGCGCGCGACGCGCTCGCCGACGGACGCGCGCAGCGGATCGGCGCGCGCGACGCGCTCGCGATCGAGGACGACGTCGAGCGCCTGCGCGGCGTCCGTACGGCCGAAGGCGTCGGCGTCGACGTGCTCGAGGAGGCGGTGCGCGAGCGTTCCCTCGGCGCGCGGATCGCGCGGGCCGGCGAGACGGAGCGTGAGCGTCTCCGCGGGGCGCTCCTCGTCCGCGGCGGCGACGGCGAAGCGCGGGAGATCCTTCTCCGGGAGATCGAGCAAGTGCGCGAGCTGGAAGCGACGCGCGCAGTGATCGAAGTCTTGGAGCGCGGTCGTCGCGATCGGGAGCACGCGCCACGCGGCGACGAGCGACGCGGGAGGCACTGGCGGCGCGCGCACTGCATCGAGCGACGGCGCGCGACGCGGTGCTTGCGGAGTCACCGGCTCCACGTCGAGCGCGGCCGATTCGCGCGCGCCGTCGTCGTCGGCCAGCGCGGCGAGCGTCGCGGCGTTGGTGGCGGCGTACGTCTCGCTCGCGCCGCTGCGTGGGACGCGGCGATCGCCGACGAGGTAGAGCGCACGCTCCGCGCGTGTGACCGCGACGTACGCGAGGCGCGCGCGCTCCGCTCGCTCGCGGCGGCGTTCGACCGCGACGGCGCGCTCGTACGACGGCGGCTCGATCGGCTCGTCGTCGCCATCGGGCGAGGCCTTCAACGCCAACCGCGCCGGATCCTCTCCGCGCGCCTCGATGACGAGCGCGCCGCGCTCCCCGGATCGCGCGCTCTCCCCCACCTGCGGCACGAAGACGATCGGAAACGCCAGACCTTTGCTCGCGTGCACCGTAAGCAAGCGCACCGCGTCGTCGTCGTCCGAGAACGTCGCCCCTTCGGTCTCGCGCGCCTCGCGATCCGCGGCGGCGTGCATCGCGTCGAGGAACGCGCGCGAGGTCGTGGAGCGATCGGCGAGATCGAGGAGCTTGCGGACGTTCGCGACGCGCTGCGTGCCGCGCGGCAGCTGCACGAGCACCTCTTCGAGCTCGAGCGCGCGGACGGCTTCGCGCAGGATCGCGCCCGCGCCGAGCGAGTCGGCGTGCACGCGGAGGCGCTCGACGACGTCACGTACGCGCGCGAGCGACGCGCGATCCTCGGGCCGCACGCGCGCGCGGCGTTCGCCCTGATCCCACGCGCTCGGCTCGGCGAGGCCGTGGTGCGGATCGGTCAGCGCGAGAAGCGTGTCGTCGTGCACGCCCGCCCACGGGCCGCGCAAGACCGCGAGGAGCGACAAGGCATCGCCCGTCCGCACGACGACCGCGAGCAGCGCGAGGAGATCGCGCACCTCGCGCGCCGCGTGAAAGCCCGAGCCCGCCACGACGTACGGCACGCCCGCCTGCGCGAGCGCGAACGCCACCGTGTCGAGCATCGCGTTCGACTCCGCGAGCACCGCGCAGTCGCGCCACCGCGTCGCACCGCCGTCTTCGGCGACGAGCCGCTGCACGCGCTCCGCGATCGCGTACGCCTCGTCGATCCGCCGCGACGAGTCGCGACGCTCGCCGGTGATCGCGACGCGCAACCACGTCGTTCGCGGCACGCGCGTGACGTCGGGCGTGCGCTCCGGCGGCGGCAGGAGATCCTCGACGTCGGGCGCGTACGCGATCTCGTAGAGCTCGGGCGGCGCGACCTTCGGCTGGAGGCGGCGCGCGCTGAAGGCGTTCGCGAAGTCGAGGATCTCGGTCGCGCTCCGGCGGTTGTGCCGGAGCGAGACGAAGTCGGCGAGCGGCGTCTCCGGCTCCCACGTCGCGCCCTGCGGGATCCCGAGCGCCACGCGCGCGGGGGCGCCCGCGAGTCCGACGCAGAGCGCCGCGAACACGCCGACGTCCGCGCCGCGAAACGCGTAGATCGACTGCTTGCGATCGCCGACGATGAAGAGCCCGTTCGGTCGCACGTCGGCGAGCACCGCGGACGTTCCCGGCGCGCGCGCGCTCGGATCGCGCTCCCAGACAAGCTGCACGAGATCGCGCTGGAGGCGCGACGTGTCTTGGAACTCGTCGACGAGAAGCACGTCGAGCTCGGCGCCGAGCTCCGCCGCCGCGGCCGGATGATCGCGCAGGACGTCGCGCCCCGCGCGCAAGACGTCGCTGAAGCCGAGCGACGACGCGCGTCGCGCGTCCGAAGTGATCGCGTCCTCGCAGGCGACGAGGAGCGCGCGCGCTCCTTCGAGCTGAACGCCGAGCGCGGCGCGTGACTGGAAGAGACGCATGAGCGTTCGCGCGCGCGCGATGTGCGTCGAGCCCGGGAGATCGTCGCGAGCGTCGAAGAGCGCGCTCGCCGCGTCGCTGATCTTTCCGCGTCGTTGATGGACGAGGAGATCGACGAGCGCGTCGCGCTGCGAAGCCGCGTCGCCCGACTCGAACGACGCGACGACGGCGCGCGCGGCGGGCCCGAGCTTCGCTTCGCCGACCAGCGGACGCGCGAGCTCGACGAGGTGCGCCACGCGTCGTTCGACGGTCGCCGCGTCGTCGTTCGCGATGTCGAGCTGACGCGCGCCGCGTCCATCCTCTTCGAGCCGCCCGAGCACGCGCGCGATCTGATCGACGAGGCGATCGACGCCGCCGCACGCCCGAACGAGCGCGCGGAGCGTCTCGTCGTGCGCCTCGAACCGCTCGCCGATCGTCCGTTCGATCGCGCCGACGACGCGGGCGCGCGTCTCATCCTCCTCTTCGAGCGTCAGCGACGGTGAGAGACCGAGCTCGAGCGCGTACCTCCGCGCAATCGTCGACGCGAAGCCGTGGAGCGTTCCAATTTGGGCGCGCCCAATCCGATCGAGCGCACGACGCGCGCGTTCCGCGATCGCCCGCGCGCTCCACGCTTCGAGCCCTGCGCCCGTGCGAGCCGCCGCGAGATCGGCGCGGTACGGCGCCCTCTCGTCGCCGGACGCGAGGCGCTCGAGCGTTTCGACCACGCGCGCGCGGATCTCCGCCGCGGCTTTTCGCGAGAACGTCGTGGCGACGATCCGCGCCGGATCGATCGGCTCGCGCGGCCCTGCGCCGCCGAGCTCGCTCGCGCCGAGCACGAGGTGAACGACGACGCCGACGAGCGCGTGCGTCTTGCCCGTGCCGGCGCTCGCCGCGACGACGAGGTTCGATCGGAACGCGTACAGCGTATCCATCACACGTCGCCCTCGCCGTCGCCATCGACCGCGTCGTCCGCGCGAATCGCGAAGCGCGGCTTGCGGCAGCCGCCGTCGTAACGGCAGTGCGTGCAGGCCGACTCCGGGCGCGGGTCGGGCATCAGGCTCCCGTGACGCAGCGACGCGACGACGGCCAGCGCGCGCGCTTCGATCGCGGGGCGGCCTCCGTCGTCGGCGTGCGCGCTCGCCCACGCTTCGTCGTGCGCGCGGGGTCGCTTGAACGTCGCGAGCGTGCGCGCGCGCGCGGGGAGATAGAGACCGTCGGCGCTCGTCGCGCCGTGATGCGCGGCGGCGGCGCGCGCGTAGAGCGCGACTTGGAATGTCGTGTCGCCGAGGCGTTTGCCTGCGTCCGCTGCGGCGGTGGTGCCAGTCTTGTAATCGATCGCGCGCACCGACGAGCCGTCGTGGCCGACGTCGACGCGATCGATCGTCCCGCGCAGCGCGATCCGCACGACGCCGTCGGTGAGCTCGAGCGCGGGCCACGCGGCGCGCGGATCGCCGAACGATACTTCGGCGTGCGCGAAGTCCCACGCGTCGTCCGCGATACTCCACGCAACGACGGCGTCGACGTCGGCGAGCAAGCGCTCGATCTCGATGCGACGAAGCGACGACGACGCCGGCGTGCGTTCGAGGTGCGCGGCGGCGGCGATCCTCGCACGCGACGTGATCGCGCCGGCGTCGCGCGGGCGAACGCGCCACAGCTCCGCGGTTGCGTCGAATGCGGCCGCGAGCGCGCCGTGCACGAGGTTCCCCGCCTCGCGCGCGTCGGGCGTCTCGCCGATCGGAGCGTCGTCTCGCGCGCGAAGAAGCTGCGATGCGAAGCCTTGGAACGGGCAGCTCGCGATCCGTTCGAGCGCGGTCACCGACATCGCGCGATCGCCGCCACCGGTCTCGGCGACGAGGATCGCTTCGCGCGCGGCGTCGGGCGTGAGCGCGCCGCGGAGCTCGGTGCGAGCCGGCGAGGCGGACTCGAAGAGCGACTCGCGCTCGCGCTCGATTCGCGCGCGACGCGCGGCTTCGGGCGCGACGGCCGCGGCAGGCGCCGTATCGACGCCGCCGGCGAGCGCGCGCAACGTCGCTTCGCGCGCGTTCAACGACGTGCCGGCGAGAGGTGACGCCGACCATCGCGTCGACGCGACACCGCAACGGGCGAGCCAAGCGATCACCGCGGCCGGCGCGAGCAATCCGCCTGAGTCATCGCGCTCGCGGCTCGTGAAGACGATCGTGCGTGCTCCGGTCGCGGCCGCCGCGAGCGCCGCGAGCTCGCGCGCGCGTCGCAGCTGCGCCGATGCCGGAGCATTGCGACCGCGATCGCGGAGCCACGCACCGAAGGCGTCGGTCACGATCGGATCGGCTTCTCCGTTCGAGGGGAGCACGCCGTCGTTCGCGTCGAGAACCACGAGGAGCTCGAGCGGCTCGCCCGCGATCTCCACGATGGGCAACACACGCACGGCGCCGGCGCGGCCCGCGGCAGGCGGCGCCCCTCCCGCGTCGAGCGTGCGCACGATCTCGTGACGAAACGCCTCTGCGGAGACGACGCGCGACGCGATCCCCAACGCGGCCGCCGCCGCTTCGACCGACGTGAGCGCGTCGTCGAGCGCGGCCCACGCGCGGGCATCGATGGACGCCGCGTGAAGCGCCGCGCGCGCGAGCCCGGTCGCGGGCGCATCGTCTGCGAGAGATCGCGCGACGTCACCGTCGCTCCGCGCCGCGAGCCCCACGCGCTGCCAGATCGCGCGCGCGGTCGACGCATGCTCGGCGCGCGTGCGAGGAACGTGCGCGACGACGAGCGCAGCGCCGACCGCGCGCGCCAGCGTCGCGAACGACTCGCGATGCGGCACGTTCCGACCGCGGCATCCGGCACGCGCCGTCGCTTCGAGCTGCGCGACGGCGTCGGCGCCCGGCGCGCTCGGCGTCTCTTCGAGCACGTCGGCGAGATCCGACGACGTGACAGCGCCCGCGCGCGCCAGCCCAACGACGTCGACGTAACGCGATCGTAGAAGCGTGGCCACGGCGCGACGCTCGAGGCCGCGCTCCGCGATCGAGAGCGCGTCGAGCGCGCACGTCACGAGCCCCGCGCGGGAGAGCGCCCCCGTGCGCGGCGTATGCGCGACGATCCCCGCGTCGTCGAGCATCGCGCGCAGCGGCGCGAGCGTCTCGTCGTCACGAATCGGCAGCGCGATGACGATCGACTCGACGGCGACGCCCGCCGCGAGCGCGCTTCGCACCGCGTCCGCCGCGGCCCGCGCTTGTGCGCGTGCATCGCTCGCGTGACGGACCTCGACCACCGCGGCGCGCGCCGCCTCGAGCGATCCTGCGAGCGACAGATCCCCGAGCGGTGCCTCCGTCGGCGCGAGCTGCGGCGCCTCGTCGAGCGATCGCGCGAGCTCATCGGCGACGATCTCGAGCGGCGCCCGTTCGCGCTCCGTGTCGAATGGGCGATCGATCGCCGGCAGCTCGATCACCGCGCCTCCGCCTCCCGCGCGTCGGAGCGCGACGTCGAGCGCCCTCCACCACGCGACGTCCGCCGCGTCCCACGTCAGGATCCAAGTCGCGACCGCGCGCTCCGCACCCAGCACGTCACGCACGCGCTCTGGATCGCAGTCCGCGATCGCGCGCGCCAGCAACGTCCCCGCGCGTCGCCCGTCGACCCGATCGCCGCGGGCCAACAGCGCGTCGAGCGCACGCATCGCATGCTCCAACATCCGAACGCGCCCCGCGATCGCGCGCGGAGCCTGCATCGCGAGCGTCGCCTCGTCGACCGCCGCGGCGCGCAGCGCACCGAGCGCGACGTCGACCGCGTCGACCGTCCGCAACCACGCCGCCCCCGCGTCACGCGCGATCGGCGCGAGCAACGCGTCGTCGGACGCGACCTCCGGCATCACCTCCGCCAGCGCGACGCGCACCTCCGTCGACGTCGCGAGCACGACCGACGGCGCGAGCGCCGCCAATAGCCGCGCACGCAGCGCGCTCCGCGTCTCGACCGCTTCGCCGCGCGCGTGTGCTCCGCGCGACAGCCGCTCGACGTGACGTTCGCTCGGGACGATGACGCGCACGCGCGCCGGAATCATCCGCCCGGTCTCCGCACCTGCGTCGGGATCGCGAGCACCTCGTCGAGCACCGTGCGCGCGTAGAGAAACGCGTACGCCGCTTCGCTCGCGAGGACGCGCTTCACGTAGCCGCGCGTCTCGTCGTACGGGATCTGCTCGACCCACACGTCGAAGTCGCTCCCGCCGCGCGCGTCGAGCCACCGTCGCACCGAGCCCGACCCGCTGTTGTACGCCGCGATCGCGAGCGCCGGGTTTGTCACGTACGAGCGACGCAGCGACGCGAGCAGCTTCGCGCCGAGCGGGATCGACACCTCGGGACGCTTGAGCGCGTCTTCGTCCGACGGAAGCCCCGTCCCCTTCGCGACCTCGCGCGCGGTCGACGGCAGGAGCTGCATGAGGCCTATCGCGTTCGCATGGCTGCGGATCTCGGCGTGGAATCCCGACTCCTCGCGCATGATCGCCCACGTGAGCGGCGCGGGGACGCCCGTCGTCTCGGTCGCCTTCGCGACGATCGCGTCGAACGCGCGCGGGAACGCGACCTCCCACGCGATCTTCCACCGCCCGCCCGGGTAGTGCGCGAGAAAATCCTGGAGGCGCGCGCGCGCGAACGAATGCCCGATCTCCGGCGCGCCCGCGCGATGGAAGAGATACGCCGACGCCCACACGAGCTCGGTGTCGGCTTTCTCGCCGAGGAGCCCGCCCGCCTGCAGCTCGCGACGCGCCGCCTCGATCTCGCCGACCTCGAGCAGATGCGTCGCACGCTCGATCGCCGTGCCCGCGAGCTCGGGGTGCTCGCGCAAGAAGAAGGCGCCGCTCGTCTCGCGCGACGTCGACGACGCGAGCGCGCTCTTCGCGAGCGCCGGATCGAGCGCGGCGAGGCGCGCATACGACTGCGTCATGTAGTACGCGAGCGGGTGCTCTGCGATGACGCTCGCGTAGCGCTTCTTCGCGTCGGTCGCGTCGCCGGTTAGCTGCGCCACGCGCGCGCGAAAGTAAGCGGCGCGCCCCGAGGTCGCCCAATGTTGATCCGCGCCGTCGATCGCGATCGATCGATCGAGCGGTCCCTTCGCGAGCTCGAATTCGCCGCGTGCGAAGCGCATGAACGCGACGCGGAAGAGCGCCTCGATCCGCATGTCGCCATCGGGATAGAGATCCGCGATGCTCGACATCATCGTGACGAAGCGCGCTTCGTCGCCGAGATCCTGCGCGGCGATCGCCGCGTGAAAGCGCGCGTCGTCGGCGAAGCGGTGCTTCGGGAAGAGCTGCTCGACCTTCGTGAAACGCCCGATCGCCTCGTCGAGGCGACGCGCCGAAGCGCTCGCTTTGCCGCCGTAGTAGAGCGCGGTCACGTGCGGCTCGTCGCCGTCGCACGCCGTGATCGCATCGCCCCACGCGTCGGCGGGGACTCCCTTCGCGCGCGTCGTCGCTTGCGCTCGCGTGACGGCGGCGCGGCACGCGTCGGCGCTCGGCTTCAACGGTCGTGGGAAGGTCGCGAGGATCGCATCGGTGAGCGCGAGCGCCTTCGGCCCTTCGCCCGCGTCGAGCCACGCTTGCGCCTGACGCGCGCGCTGCGCGATCGAGAGCGCGTCCGTCGTCGCCGCGCCGCTCGCTTTGAGGAGCGCGAACGCGCGCGCGCGCGCCGTGATCGCGCCGGACGAATCGGCGTACTTGGGCGCTTCGACGACGACGCGCGTCGCGAGATCGAACGCCTCGCGCGCGTGCGGCGCGGGCGGACCGTCGGCGCCGTCGAGGAGCGCCGTCGCGAGCCGCGTGGCCGTGTCGATCCACCGCGCGCCGCCCGGCGACGCCGCCAGCGCCGCTCGCCAGATGGCGACCGCCGCCGCGCGATCGCCTTTGGTCGAGAGCGCCTCGGCGAGCAGAAGCTTGGCCTCATCACGCGCCGCGATTTCGTCGCCGACGATTTTCGCGCGCGCGATCGCGTCGTCGACGCGTCCGAGGCGCAAGCTGGTCTGCGCGCTCCGCAGCGACGCGTACGACAGGAGCGCGCACGACGCCGGCGCGCCTCCGTCGCTCGTCGCCGTGGCGCCCGCGCCGCCGCTCATCCCCGCGACGCGATCGAACGCCGCCGCCGCTTCGATCTGCGCGCCCGCCGCGAGGTGCATTCGCGCGACGACGTAGCGCCACGCGCACTCGTCGGCCGCGCTCGGCGGCTGCGCGCGCATCACGTCCTCGAGCACGCGCGCGACGCCCGCCGGATCGTGCGCCCGATCGCGCTCACGCGCCGCCGCGAGGCGAGGATCGTCGAGGACGACCGCAATCTTCGGAAGGTCCGACGGCGGCGACGCGGCCGTGTCCGCGGAAACTGCGGCGTCGGGCGAATCGGGCGTCGCGCTCGCGCTCGCGCTGGTCGTCCCCTTCGCGCGCGGATTGCTCCCGAGGCGCGAGTCGGGCGCGTTGATGCCGCCGCACGCGCCGAGCGCGAGCGACGTGACGACACCGAACGACGCAAACGTCATCGCGCGAACGCGCCTCATCGTTCGCCCTTCGGTCGCCACGCCTCGACCGCCGCCTCTTCGTCGCGCGCCTCGCGCGCCTTGTCTTCGGCCGATTGCCATTTCGCGCGATGCTGCGTCACCACTTCTTCGTCCGCCTTCCGCGCCGACAACCCGCCGCGCGCCGCGCGCTCTTCTTCGCGCGCCGCCGCCTCGCGCGCCTCGGTCTCCGCGAGCTGCCGCTCGTGCGCCTCACGCTCCGCCGCGACGCGCACCTCCCATGCGTCCTGACGCATGAGATCCGCCGCGCGAAGCTCGCCGCGTTCGAGCGCCGCCCGCTCCGCCTCCCGCTCGAGCCGCGCCCGCTCCGCGTGATCGTCACGGCGCGCCTCGGACGCCGCCCGCGCCCCCTGCGCCTCTTCGCGCGTGCGCACCGACTCGGCGAGCTCCCGCGCCGCCTCGTCCACCCCCCGCGCACGCACTTGCGCCAACGGATCGAGCGGGTACTTCGGCGGTCGCATGACCGGCGGAGCTTACCGCGGAACGCGCGCTTCGTCCGCCCCCGGTCGCGCGTTCGGGAGGCGCGCTATGGTGACTCGTGATGCGCGCGCGCGTGAGCGATCCGATCGGCCCTTTGTGGCTGCGCGCCCTCGCGCCGGCGATCTCGATCGCGATCATGGCGCTCTCCTTGATCCTTCCGATCGAAGCGGCGCCAATCAAGGGGCTCGTCTTGTTCTCGGGCGCGGCGCTCTTCTTCGCCGCGGGGCTCTTCGTTCCGCGCCTGAAGCCACGCGACGCCACGATCGCCCTCGGCGACGGCTTCATCGACGTCACGAACGCCGGCATCTCGAACCAACGCATTCGCACGCGCGACGTCACCGCGGCGTCGACCGCGCGCACGAAGAACGGCGTGGCGCTGGCGCTCCGCTGCAAAGGGCGCGGCGATCGTCCGGTGATCGTCGATCTCGCGAACGACGACGACGCTCGTCGCGTCCGAGACGCGCTCGGCATCGGCCACTACGGCTTCGGATCGCTGACGTGGCCGACGAGGCGCGGCCAAGGCGCCGGCACGCTGGCGTTCGCGCGGCTCGCGGCCGCGGCGAGCATGACGACGATGGCGCTGGCGATGGAGAACGAGGCGTTCCTTCGACTCGGGGCGGCGTTCGCTTACCTGTCCGTACCGATCGCGCTCATCTACATGGTTTGGAGCGTTCTTCCGATCCAGAGAGACACACCGTCGATCGTCCTTCGCCCCGACGGGCTCAAGATCAGCGACGGCGATCGCCGCATCGACATGGTCCCTTACGCCAACATCGCGGACGCCACGGTGAGCGAGCGCGGAGTCGCGATCCGCCTCCACGACGGCGAGCTGCTCGACATCGCCGCGCCCGCCGACGAGCTCGGACGCGCGCGCATGTCGATGGAGGAGCGCACGCACCTCGTCGCGCAGATCCTCTCCGCGGCGCAGCGCGCGCAAGGCATCGGGCCGTTGCCACCGGCGCTCCCCGAGCGCATCGCGGACCTCGGGAAGCGATCGCAAGGCGGGCGAAGTTGGCTCGCGCGCCTCGACGCGACCGCGGATCTCCTCGCGGGCGGCGCAAGCGGCGCGGGCTACCGTGGCTGCGGCTTCGAAGAATCGGACCTGTGGACCACGCTCGAAGATCACGACGCCCCCGCGGATCTCCGTGCCGCCGCGGCGCGTGTCCTCGTCCGTGCGTCGAAGGACGCCGCGAAGCCGCGCGTCGAGGCGCTCGTCGCGCGCGTCCACGATGACGAAGCGCGCGCGCGGATCCGCATCGCCACCGAAGACGACATCGAGACGGGCGGCGAAAAACTCGACGAGCTCGACAGGGAGAGCGAGAGGGAGAGGATTTGACAGGGAGACTCCCTGTTCAAACCTCTCGTCTCATTCGGCGCCCCACTCCTGCAGCGATTTCACGCGCGCCGTGGTCTCTCCGCGCGCCGCTTCGAGCGCGTCGCAGGCGGCGAGCGCTGCGGCGATCGTCGTGAAGTAGGGGATGTTGGCGAGGAGCGTCTGGCGTCGCAGCGAATAGCTGTCGCGTACTTCGCGCGCCCCGATCGTCGTGTTGACGACGACGCCCACGGTGCCGCTGCGGATCGCGTCGACGACGTTGGGCGTCCCCTCGCCGACCTTCATCACGATCTCCGACGGAATGCGCGCGCGCGCGAGCGCCGCGTGCGTGCCGGCGGTCGCGATCACTTCGAAGCCGAGCGAGCGGAGGCGCCGTCCGATGAGCACCGCGACCGGCTTGTCCTCGTCCTTCACGCTGATGAACGCGCGGTTTCGTCCGCCGGCCTTCTTCGACGCGAGCGACGTCGAGCTGTCTCCTGCAGGCGGCGACACGTCGAGGCCGCTCGCGGCCATCGCTTTACCGAACGCGCGCGCGAACGTGTCCGCGATCCCCATCACCTCGCCCGTCGAGCGCATCTCCGGGCCGAGGATCGTGTCGACGCCCGGGAACTTCGCGAACGGGAAGACGCTCTCCTTAACAGCGACGTGCCGTGGCACCGCGACGTCGGTGATCCCGAGCTCGTCGAGCGTCTTCCCAATCATCAGCTTGGCCGCGATCTTCGCGAGCGGCCTCCCCGTCGCCTTCGACACGAACGGCACGGTGCGGCTCGCGCGCGGGTTCACTTCGAGGATGTAGATCTCGCCGCCTTTGACGGCGAACTGCACGTTCATCAGCCCGACCACGCCGAGCTCGAGCGCGAGCATGCGCGTCTGCTCTTCGATCGACAGGATGATCTCCGTCGACAGCGAGTGCGGCGGCAGCACGCTCGACGAGTCGCCCGAGTGCACGCCCGCCTCCTCGATGTGCTGCATCACGCCGCCGATGACCGCGCGCTTTCCGTCCGACACGCAGTCGACGTCGACCTCGATCGCGTCCTTCAAGAACTCGTCGACGAGGATCGTCGTTGTCCCTGCGTCGCGCGCCGCTTCGACCGCCGCGTGCGCGTACACTTCGAGCTCCTCGCGCGAGTACGCGATCATCATCGCGCGTCCGCCGAGGACGTAGCTCGGTCGAACGAGCACGGGGTAGCCGAGAGCGTCGGCGAGGTTCATCGCCTCGATCGCGCCGCGCGCGATCCCGCTGCGTGGGCGCTTCAGCGCGAGCTTCGTCAGCACTTCGTCGAAGCGTTCGCGATCCTCGGCGCGATCGATCGCGTCCGCCGTCGTCCCGAGCAGCTTGACCCCGCGCTGCTCGAGCGGCACCGCGAGCTTCAGCGGCGTCTGCCCGCCGAACTGCACGATGACCCCTTCGGGCTTCTCTTCTTCGACGATCGCGAGCACGTCCTCGAGCGTCAGCGGCTCGAAGTACAAGCGGTCCGACGTGTCGTAGTCCGTCGACACCGTCTCTGGGTTGCAGTTCACCATCACCGTCTCGAACCCGAGCTCGCGCAGCGCCTGCACCGCGTGCACGCAGCAGTAGTCGAACTCGATCCCCTGCCCGATGCGGTTCGGCCCGCCACCGAGGATGACGACCTTGCGCCGCCCGTTGTTCGCGCCCGACTCGCTCTCGGTCTCGTAGGTCGAATACAAATACGGCGTATGCGCGACGAACTCGGCCGCGCAGGTGTCGACGCGCGCGTACGTCGCGACGATCCCGTGCTGCTTTCGGAGCGCGCGCACGTCGTCTTCGCAACCGCCGGCGAGCGACGCGATATGCCGATCCGAAAACCCGAGCCGCTTGTAAGCGCGCAGCTGGTTCGGCCCCGTCTCGCCGCGACGGAGCTGCTCCTCGGCGAGGACGATGCGCCGAATCTGCGCGAGAAACCACGGATCGATCTTCGTGCGATCGAAGAGCTCTTGGTCGCTCATTCCAATGCGCATCGCGTCGACGACGTGGAACAAGCGATCGGCCGTCGGGATCGCGACGAGCTTCTCGAGCGCGGACCGGAGCACGTCCGGCGCCGGCGGCGGCAGCGACTTGCGCGCCTCGGGCGTCGGCGCTTCCATCCCGAGATCGCGGCGCTCCTTCGGCAGCGCGAGCTGGGGGTAGTCGACCTTGCCGACGAGCGTCACGAGCCCGTCGCGTCCGGTCTCGAGCGATCGCGCCGCCTTTTGAAGCGCCTCGCAGAACGTCCGCCCGATGCTCATCGCTTCGCCGACGCTCTTCATCTGCGTCCCGAGCATCGGATCGGCGCCCGGGAATTTCTCGAACGCGAAGCGCGGCCACTTCACGACGACGTAATCGATCACCGGCTCGAACGCCGCGGACGTCTGCGTGATGTCGTTCTTCAGCTCGTCGAGCGTGTACCCGACCGCGAGCTTCGCCGCGATCTTCGCGATGGGATAACCCGTCGCCTTGCTCGCGAGCGCCGAGCTGCGCGACACGCGCGGGTTCATCTCGATCACGTGGAAGCGCCGGTCGGTCGGCGACACGGCAAACTGCACGTTCGATCCGCCGCTCTCGACGCCGATCTCCGTCATGACCGCGCGCGCCGCGTCGCGCAGCCGCTGGTACTCGCGATCCGTCAGCGTCATCGCCGGCGCGACAGTGATCGAGTCGCCCGTGTGCACGCCCATCGGATCGATGTTCTCGATCGAGCAGACGACGATGAAGTTGTCTGCCTTGTCGCGCATCACCTCGAGCTCGAACTCTTTCCATCCGAGCACGCTCTCTTCGATGAGCACTTCTTTCGTCGGCGACTGCGCGAGCGCCCACAGGACCTTCGTCTCGAACTCGCTCTCCGTGTACGCGATCCCGCCGCCCGAGCCGCCCATCGTGAACGACGGACGAAGGATCGCCGGGAACCCCGTGTCCTTCACGATCGCCCACGCCTCCTCTACAGAGTGCGCCGCGCCCGACCTCGGGCACGTGAGGCCGATCTTCTCCATCGCCTCCTTGAAGAGCGCTCGCTCTTCGGCCTTCGCGATCGAATCGGGGCGCGCGCCGAGCATCTCGATGCCGAGGCGATCGAGGATGCCCGACTCGCCGAGCGCGAGCGCGAGGTTCAGCGCGGTCTGCCCGCCGAGGGTCGGGAGGAGCGCCTGCGGACGTTCGCGTTCGAGGATCGCGGTGAGCGTCCGTACGTCGAGCGGCTCCACGTACGTACGTGTCGCCAGCTCGGGATCCGTCATGATCGTCGCCGGGTTCGAGTTGACGAGGATGACCTCGTACCCCTCTTCCCTCAGCGATTTCGCGCCTTGCGTGCCCGAATAGTCGAACTCGCACGCTTGTCCGATGACGATGGGACCTGCGCCTATGAGAAGGATTCGCTCGATGTCGGTGCGGCGAGGCATCGAAGGTGGTCGATTAGCAGGGCGGGCGCGCGAGGGATAGGGCGACGTTCGTCCCGTTTCGGGATCATGAAATCGTCAATGGAATGTCGACATTTCCGTTCCGAGCGCGTCGCCGTGATGGCGAGATCACCTCACTGCCACCGCCCCGAGCTCGCGCGATCGTTCATCCCGATCGTCGTCTGCGCGAACCGAAGATCGCTCAGGCGCGGAGCGCTCTGCATCTTCCCGTCACCGTGAAACGTGAAGCTCGCGCCCTTGTGGTCCGCGTCCTGGAACAACGTGAACCCGTGGCCGGCTGGGAAGCACCACCTCGCCGACGACGCGAGATCGTTGAATGCGTCCATCTTCGAGAACGTCGCGAGGTAAGGCGCCGAGCGCTTGTTGAAGTCGATGACGACGGTGCGACCTCCGAAGTCCGAGTCCTCGTAGAGCTCGATCCACGCGTCCTCTTCCTTCGTACACGCCTGCTCGTTCGGCGCGGGGAGCGAGCGAAACTCCTTCATTCGCGTCGACGTGCCCGCGCCGTTCATGCCGTGCTCCGTCGCGTACACGATGAGCCGGTGGTTGTCGTCGACGTAGACGCCGACGGCTGCGTCGAGGTTGCACTGCAGCCCGCCCCGCGAGCTGCAATAGAGCGTGCGGCTTCCGACCTTCGCGAGCGAGATGTTCGGCGCCTGCGGCATCGGCGGCATCGGACACCCGACGCTCACGCGAAAGACGTCGACCTTGTCAGCGCCCGCGTACCTCGGCCACCCGTCGTCGTCTTTCCAAGTGCCGATGAGAAAGAGCGCGCCGTTTTCGTCGGTCACGAAGTTGAGCGCTTGGTAACCCGGCATCCCCGGCTGCTGGACACTCGGGGGCGGGTCCGGAGGCCCCCATCCCGGCACCTTCGCGTGCGCGTCGAACGGCGGCGCGAGGAGCCGCCATTTCGGATCGCGGAGATCGCAAGTCGTCGAGCGATAGAAGCTCAGCTTCCTGCTGTCGATACCTGCGACCACCATCATGTAGCTGTCGTCCGCCAGCTTCGCGACTGCGACGGCGGCGGCCTGATCGGACTGCTCGCCGTTGACGAGCGGGAACGTCCAGATCGGCTGCCACCCGACGTGCGGTGGCCGCGTGCCGGAAGGGCCCGCGAGATCGTAGGCGACGATGAGCGCGTTCTTCGGCGCGTGCTTCGCGTTCTCGACGCCCACGATCAGGAACTGCCCGATCGCCTGCGGACCTCCGGGATGCCAATTCGCGCTCGTGATGTCGACCTGCGCGACGATGGTGTCGGTCGACGGAGGCGCGCTGACCCAAGAGTCCTGCCCGGAGAAGAGCTTGTTCGTTCCCCATCGCGATGCCGTCGCCGTCCCGCCGACCGCGAAGTGCGACAAGGCAAATCGCGCGGTGCCGCCCTCGTCGCTCGACGTCGTGACGAAGAAGCGCCCGTCGAGCGACGTCCCGTCGATGCGCATCGGTCGCGCGGCGCCTTGCCAGTGATTGTTGGACGTCGGCGACGCGCCGACCAAGCTCACGTACGGTCCGCGATGAAATGCGAGGATCTCTCCGTAGGCGTCGAGCCTCGTGACCGCGCCGACCGGATCGCGAAGGAACGGATTGCAGTCGCGCTGACCGTAGCCGCAGACCTTCCCAGGCAGCGCCGTGCGGCACGTCGTTTCGACACGGCATGCCGCGACGTCCGCGACGGCGTCGCTATCGATGAGCAGCAGCGTCGTCGCGGCGACTCCGACCATCCACGCAAACCGTCCGAAATGATCCATCCGTTGCCGCCCTTCGAGTGGGGAGTCTTTACAACGCAGGCCGCGATCGGCAAGGCGTCGGCGCGCGCGCACGCCGCGCGCATGTCACGATGCGGCGATGCCTCCGCGCGCGTGACGCCCGCTCCGCTCAGAGCGCCCGCACGAACCCCACGAGCCCCGCGCGCTTCGTGACGTCGCTCACCGTCGGCGCCGCGTCCGCGGCACGCAAGAACGCGCCGACGACGACGCGATGAATCGGTGCGCCGCGCGCGTCGCGTTCGTCGAGCACGTGCGCGACGCCGTTGTTCGCCGGAAATCCGCCCGCGTTCAGAAAGCCGTGCTCTCCGATCGATTCGTCGTTCAGTCTCTTCGCGACGGCGACCGCGCGCGTGCGCTCGTGCGCCGAGAACACCTGCACCGTCACGGGCTTCGCGCCGAACAATCGCGCCTTGCGCGTCGCGCCCGACGACGTGCCGACGGCGCGCGCGACCGCTTTGAAGAGCAAGTCGAGTCGACCCGCGTCGTGCTTCGTCTCGGCGATCGTCGCGCCGCACTCGCCGTCGGCTTTCACGCGGCACACCGTCGCGAAATCGCCGAACGAGTCGACGCGCACATCGCTCGGAAGGAGCGCTTGGAGACGCACGAGCCACGTCGCCGCGTTTCGCGCGCGCGCGGGCGACCACTCGGGATCGCCCGGCACGCCGATCCAGACGTGCTCCGTGGTCGCCGAGTATCCGTCCCAGCAGGCTCGTGCGGTCCGCGTCGAGGCGAAACACGCGCCGAGGGCAGCCAGCACGACGAGGATCTGTCGCATGCTTCGACAACGCTCGGACGGGGACGACCGCTTCCCCCACGTGCGCGTTGGCCTCGACGACATCCCGCGCACAACACGCACGCGCGCTCACGACTCGTCCTCGTCGCGGGCCGCGTTCGGCGGATCGAAGTCGTACGTCGGGTCATCGAGGCATGCGACCGCGTCGACGAGATCTTCGCTCGCGCCGCGTGAGCTTCGCGCGCGAACGAATCGGTAGACGATCCCGTTGAGCCATCGTCCGAGCTCGTCGACGGTGTCGGGGATCTTCGTTGCCGTGAGCGCGGCGAGCATCGCCTACTGGACGACGTCTTCCGCGTCCGCGGGAGACGTGCGAGATCGCGCGATGGCGAGCATCGACGGCGCGAAGCGGCGGTACATCTCGGAAGCCGCGCGTCGCGATCGCGTACGCAGTCGTGCCAATGAGATCATCGACCGCGGGCGCGACGTCGTTCGCCACCGCGGTGGGCGGCGCCGGCACCCATTTCGGTTACGCCCCGTGGTAGTCGTAGCCCATGCGACACCTCTTCGTTCCGGTCTTCCTCACACTCCTCGCCATCGTCGCCTGCACGAAGAGCAAGGCGGCCTCCGGCGAGAAATGCGCGGGCAAGTCCGACTGCGCCGACGGCATGGATTGCTACATCATCGGCATCGACTTCAGATGCTACACGAAGGATCAAGGCGAGGCCGCGTGCAAGGCCAGCCCGCAGTGCAAAGCGAGTGGCAAGAACTGCCGCGCGACACAGGACTCGACTCACGTCGGCACCGGCGGCAAGCCGGAGTACATGATGGGCGGCTGCGAGTAGCGCCTCGGGATCGCGCGAACGACGATCGCCCGCGCATCACGCGCGGCAGCGACGCCAGCTCCCAGCCGGGATGCCGTCGTGTCATGAACGACCCGCACGACAGACCGACCACCCAGACGCTCGCGCCAGCAGGGAGATATCCGGCGAGCAAGTGGTCCATCGTTGTCTTGGTATTGGACACGAAGCGTGTAGAACGCGTCGCGTTCAGCCGCGCTCGCGACCGTGAGCGCGTTCCACGGCTGAATGCAGCAACGCCGCCGTGTTGCATGCAACCCCGAAGCGCGTAGCGGTCGACAGACCCACGTCCGCGTTATCCGAGAAAATACGCTGCGTTCGCGTTGGCCCGCCCATTGCGAAAGCGCCCCCCCATGAAGACCCTCACCGCCACCCTCGCGATCCTCCTCACCACGCTCGCTCCGATGGCCATCGGCTGCGTAGCCTCCACGGGCGACGAAGCAGCCGAGAGCAACGAAGCCTTGGCGAACAACAATCCCGATCGCACGATGGCGGACTTGAAGAAGGACGGCTGGAGTTGCACCAACATGGACGGAACGATGGTGTGCATGAAGGAAGGGACGAACACCATCTACTTCTGCAAGTCGGACGGCGTCTGCGTCGCGAAGCCGAAGCCGCCGGTCGTGATCGGCCAACCCATCTTGGTCCCACCGCGCAGAGAGTTTTAGGAGCTGTCGGGGAAACGTAGCGCGCACGACGCTTCGAACGGCACGACGATCCGCGTCGCGTCACCGCGTGCATCCCCAGTACCGCAGCGGCTGCTCCGAGCGCGGCGTCGAGTCGTTGATCCATCCCAGCGTCGTCACCTACGACGAGGAGCGACGAGCGCCCGTGCACAGACTCGCACGGCGCGGCCTGCGTCGGAACTTGCGGCAGTCGTGCGCGAGCGGGCGGGGCAAAGCGAGCGTCAGGGCGGCGCCGTGGCCGCCGCGTCGTGGCCACGACGAATCGCTCGATACCAGCGCGCGGCGTCGCTCTCGCCCGGAGCGCCTGCCCGCGTCAGCTCTGCGCAGAGCGCCGCCGTGAAGGCATCCCCGGCTCCGATGCGACGTGGAACATCGGTATCCCGAGGGACCACCGCGACCTCGCCGAATGGCCCTGTCGCGACCGCACCGCCACGACCGTCACTCGCGACCAGCACGGCGCTCTCCCTCAGCGCGTTTCGGACCGTCACGACATCGGCGCCGAGGACGGCGAGATCCGAGAAGCTGCACCGGGCCACATCGACCTCACGGAGCACCATTTGAATCGTTCTTGGATCGCGGCCCACCCACGCATGAAGGCTCGCGTTGAAGTCGATGACGACCAAGGCCCCTGCTCGCCTCGCCGCTCTTGCCGCCTTGCAGAGCGCGGCCGCGTGCGAGACCACCGGAGACAAACCCGATAGAAGCATCAGCCGCGAGGACCATCCAATTGGAACTTCGAGTGACGGCTCCTCCGCGGCATCTGCGGGTACTTGGTTTGCTCCCCCGCTTGCATCTACAAGGACGAGTCCTGGCCGCTTTCGAGCTACGGAGACGCCTCCGACATCAATTCCCATAGCGGCGATCCGCGCCATCGACGTGCGACCGAGCGTATCGTCGGGGAGCACAGTCGCGAGGCCAACACGAAGTCCTTCTCTTGCCAGTGCGATGGCAGCGTTCACGGCCCCGCCACCCGGCCTGAGCGGCACGCCCATCGATTCCGATGAACGCGGACGCTCGGTCATCGCGAGCTTCCAGAGTGCTTCACCCGCGCATATGGCGTCGAAGCCTTTGGCTACTGGCGAATCGCGCATGACCTGTGCTGTTGCCCGCACGTTGGTCATTCTACACCACGAAGCTCTTTTCCTGTCTCGCCCAAGCCACATGCCCGGGAGGTCAGCCGAACCTCGCTCAGCGCTTCGAGCGCCGGCTGCGAAGATCGGCGCGACGCGCGCGCTTCGGATCACGCCGCGCGGGAGGGAAGCGCTCTCACGACTTGGCCTCGGCGAGGCCTCGGGTGAGCGCTAGTTCGGGTTTCTCATGCGCGGATCCGCGTGGGCGGGATGACGTACTCTTCGAGCTAGCAATGAAGCCGGCGAGGCGACCGGCGAGGAGGTCCTGATCGCGATCACCGACGCGGCCTTCCACAACGGCAAGCGCGCGCTCGACACCACCGGCACGAGCTACGACTCCGCGTACGAGAACGCGGATTCCGCCGACGCCTCCGCTCCCGTGAAGTGGTCACGGCCCGCACGCCTCGTCGCTCATCCCCGCGACGCGCGTCCAGGTGGCACCGCGCCGTTCGCGCCCTCGCGGCAAATAGGTGATCGTCACCGCTTGCCCCGCGCGCACGACTCGCATCGTCACGGGCTTCGTCGCTTCGGATAGTTGGTAGTCCATCGACTCGAGCACATCGCCCTCGCGAACACCCGCGCCCGCGGCGGGTCCATCCTTCGCAAGCCCCTGAACGCGCCGCGCCGGATCGTCCTCGGTGCGGACCTCGTCGAAGCCGAGATCGAAGCCCGCGTACGTCGTGGTCCACGACGACAGCTCGATCGTCAGGGTGAGCATCTCGCGGAGCTGATTCCACAACCGACACGAGTCGGCGAACGACGCGGCCTACCCCCGTGGTACTTCCTCGGTGAGCCACCAGATCCGCCGCCGGAGGCCATCTTGAAAGTCATCGCGATCCTTTCGACGGCTGCAACGTTTGCCATTGCGGCCGTCGCGTGCGGTGGCACGAGCTCGAGCGAGCAGCCGGTCGGCGGCGAGCGCGGGGCCTGTTACCCGAACGGCACCTGCAATGCTGGGCTCACCTGCCTCAGCAACTCGTGCGTCGTCGTGCCCGGCGACGACGGCGGCTCGGCCGATGGCGGCTCGACAGACGGCACGATGGACTCGGCGACGCACACCGACGGTGGCGACGCATCGACTTGCACCGGCACCGACGTCGTCTGCGCGAACATCTGTGTCGCGAGCAATCCGGCGCACTGCGGTTCGTCGTGCACGAAATGCACGCCACCAACCAACGCGACGGCCACGTGCACGAGCGGATCGTGCGGATACACCTGCAACATCCTCAGGTGTCTAAGCGAATGCGTCGACCCTGGAAACGATCCGTTGAACTGCGGAGGCTGCGGCGTCGCGTGCGGCGGCGGTGTGAGCTGCGTCGGTGGCTTCTGTCAGCCGATCTCCGTCGCGGTGTCACCGTTTCCAGCCGAGCTTCGCGTCGATTCGACGCACCTCTATTGGATTCAGCAAGGCGGCGTGAACGGGCAGCCGGGCATCTACCGCGTCGCGCTCCTCGGCGGCTCTCCGGTGCAGCTCCTCGCCACGGCGGGCGCGTCGTTCCTCGCGAAGGACTCCGTGAATCTCCATTGGACCGATTCGGCCGCAGGCACCGTCAACAAGATGCCACTCGCGGGCGGGACCGTCACGCCGCTCGCGTTGGGCCTGAACAACCCCGGGCCGATCGCGATCGACGCGACGTACGCGTACTTCGTGATCACGAACCTCAACCAGGTGTCGAAGGTACCGCTCGCGGGCGGCAGCGTCGCGCCGGTGGTGACGCTCACGCAGTTCCTGCAAGGGATCGTCGTCGACGCGACGAACGTCTACGTCCCCCACTACGATGGAAGCACCATGGTCACGATCGAGAAGGTGCCAATCGGCGGTGGAGCGGCCACACAGATCGGGAGCGGCCCGGGCTACACCGGTGGAATCGCGATCGACGCGAACAACGTCTACTTCACGCTCCAGCAAGCGGGCCCCGTGATGAGATCGCCCATCGCCGGCGGCGCGACGGTGCAGGTCGCCGCCGGCAACGGCGCCGGGATTACTTCCGACGGCACGTCGATCTACTGGGCAGACAATCAGAGCGGCAAAGTGAAGAACGCGCCAATTGCAGGCGGCACCACGACGACGCTCGCCGCAGGGCAGGTGCTGCCCACGTCCGTGGCCGTCGACGCGACGTATGTCTACTGGGGGAACCGCGACGGGACCACGGGCGGCATCTTCAAGTCGGTGAAGTAAGACGAACACCATCTATTTCTGCAAGCCGAGCGGCGTCTGCGTCGCGAAGCCGAAGCCGCCGGTCGTGATCGGCCAACCCATCTTGATCCCACCGCGCAGAGAGTTCTAGGAGCCTGTCGGGGAGACGTAGCGCGCACGACGCTTCGAACGGCACGACGATCCGCGTCGCGTCACCGGGTGCATCCCCAGTACCGCAGCGGCTGCTCCGAATGCGGAATCTCTATCCCCGCGAAGAACGCGCCGACGTTGTTCGCGTCGCCGAACGCGACGCCGCCTCCGCCGACGCGTGGGATCGAAATCCATTCGAGGGCGGTCGCATCGAACCACCCAATGAACGGCGCGAGATCGACGTTGCCCGTGATGAAGATTCCGGCGCTCGATTCGTACACGGGGATGAACCCGTTGTGTGAGAACGATCCGCCCGGCCATCCGCCGCGCACGACCGGAGCGCCGTCGCGCTCGAGAACGAAGCCCACCGAGTCGATACCCGTCCACGCCGCGCTCGCCGCGCCGATTGGCGACAATGCGGCCACCGGATTGGGATCGATCCGAAGCCCCGTCTGCGTCACGTCGTAGAGCGCGGCGCGCATGCGAAGCAAGCTTCCGTCGGGCCGAAGCCGAAACGCCTGCGGCGCGGTGGGCGATTCAGTCCACCGAACCGCGAGCGAGGCGTCGCGCCGCTGCACCGCGAAGTGGTCTGTGGCGCCTGCACCGAATCGCAGCGCCGCGACGATGACGTCCGCGCCCGCCCACGCGACATCGGCTTCCATGTTGTAGCGGAGATCGATCTGGAGCTCGTCGATGGTCCTTCGCTGCCGCAGCGTCCCGTCGCGCGCGAAGAGCGCGATCCATGCGTCGCCGCTCGCGGCGCGCGCGACGAGCGCGACGCCCGCAGTCGTGAGCGCGAGCGCGAGCGGCTCCCATCCCTCGGTCCCTGCGAGGCTGACGCTCTCTGCGATGCGCGGCGCCGTCTGTTGTACTGCAACCCGCATGAGGCGCGTCGCGCCTTGCACCGCCATGCGGCCGCCGCCCGCGAGCCAGATGCCCGACGACGCCGACGCGGCGGCCGGCACCAGCCGTTCGAAGTCGCCGCCAAGCAGCACGTCGATCTCGGACCATCCCTGGAGTCGCCCCTTGCACCGCGCGCTCGCGTCGTGCCGCGACGCGTCCGATCTCGCGTCGGCGACGGGCGAGTCGACGAGCGCGGCGTCGAGTCGTTGATCTATCCCGGCGTCGTCACCTACGACGACGGCGTTGTCGTCCGGCACGAGGAGCGACGAGCGCGAGCCGCAAGCGGCGGCGGCGACCACGAGGAGAAAAGCGAAGCGCGACATCACTCGATGAGCCCGTGCACAGACTCGCACGGCGCCGCCTGGGTCGGAATCAGGAGGATGCGTACGCGACTATGTCGAATGGGTTCACAATCCATCCGCGGCGTGCTCGTCATCGACGAGCCGCCGGCTTACGGTGCATGCTCCACGACGAGGTGCCCTCCCATGACGCGCGCAGCTCTCTTTCTGTTCGTCGTTCTCGCCGCGTGCGGCGGCAAGATCGATCCGGTCGTCGAGGAGCTCCCGTTCGCGCCGCAAAGTCGAAGCGCGGGCTACGGCGCGATCGGCGGGATGCACGTGACGCTCGTCGACGCGAGCGTCCCCAACGCAAAGCGCACGCTACAGATTCAGATCCCCGAGCTCGACGGGACGTTCACCATCGGCGGCGGCGCGAACGTCGCGCTCGTTGAGGCCGACGCGCGGTCCACGCGCCGCCTCGCCGGGCTCGCGGGCACCGTGACGATCGCAGCGTCGAACACGCCGTCGTCGAAGCCGACATGGGGCACGGTCCGCGTTCACGTCGACGTCCGATTGAGCGATCCCGACGACGACACGCGCGTCTTCCACGTGGCCGGAGACTACGACGCCGACGTCACGGTGATCGGGTAGTCCGCGCTACGAGTCAGCTTGCGTACGCGATCGAACGATCCAAACCCGAGTGCTACCTTGTTCGCATGCACACCTCGGCGAAAGTGCTGCTTCGATCGTGTCTTCTCGTCGTGGCGCTTGGCGTCGCGAGCTGCGGCGGCTGCGACAATTCGTCGACACCCGCGGCGACCGGCGACGACGCCGGCATCGACGGCGACGCGACGACCGGCGCGTTCGACGAGTTCGACGCCTGGCGCGCGATGCAGGCGGTGCTCCGAAAGAGCCCCGATCACGTCGTCGGCCACGCGAGCGCGCTCGTCGCCGCGAAGGACGCCGAGGGGCTCTTCAAGTTGGTGCGCGACGAGATCGAGCTCTTGCCGACGACGCCGACCGGCTTCGACAACGCGTCGACGACCGTGCGCTGGGGACAGCGCGCGACGCTTCGCGGCGCCGCGGGGACGCCGCGCGAGCGCGCTGAATTGCTGCGTCAGCTCTACGTGGACGCGGGGCTCACGGCGGACGTCGTCTCGTGCGCGCCGCGCGCGGGCGCGAGCGTCGCGAAGCTCCTCGCCGCTTCGCCGGTTCGGACGCTCCGCTGGGACGTCGCCGATGCGGACTACGCGCGTTGGGGAGCGGCGCTCGGAAAGCTGAACGTCACGAAGCCGGTCGCGCCCCTCGATCCGGCCGACGCGATCCGCTCCGAGATCAAGGCCGCGATCCGCGCGGGGCTCGCGGGCGAAGGCCCGCACGTGACCACGTTCGACGCGACGCTGCACGACGTCCCGCTAGTCCGCGCGACGATCGGCGGCGCGCAGAAATTCGCGAACCCGAACCTCGACGACGTCGCGTTCGGCGAGAGCGGCTGCACGGCGACGCCGGACGTCGCGGGCGCGATGGAGGGCGAGCGATCGGTCACGGTGCGCGTCGAAGGCGCGTCGAGCACGGCCCCGATGGTGCGCACGACGCTCGTCGAGCAGAAGTTCATGGCGAGCGACGTCGCGGGGCGCACGATCAGCGCGTCGTTCCCGTCCGCCGATTCGCACGACAACGCGCTCCGCAAACAAGTCGGGCAGGCCGACACGTTCGTCCCGACGCTCGTCGTCGGCGCCGCGGGGCTCGACAAGCAGGCCGCGTTCGCGCTCTCCGCCGTCGGCAAACCTTTCACCGCCGGCGGCGACGTCCTCACGATCGGGATGAACGGAGCGATCACGATCGGAGGCGAGACGACCACACCGCCGCCGACCGACGCGACGCTCCTCGCGAAGGTCGCGCACCTGGACGTCACCGTTCGAAGCGTCGCGTTCCCGCGGATCGAGCTCGAAGTGTCCGCGCGCGACGCGTCCGACGTCGACGTCCCGGGCCTCGCCGCAGACGCGTTCCTCGTGCAAGAGCAAGGCGCGAACGTCGTCTCGTACTTGCGCCGAAACTCTTCGCCGCCCCCGCGCGTCTTGATGCTCTTCGATCGGTCGACGTCGATCCCGAGCCCGTTCATCACCGGCTCGACGATGATCGGTCACGACATCGCGAACGCCGTCTTCACGGCGTATCCGGGCGCGCTCGTCGAGGTCGCGGGGCTCGACATCAACCGGCCGAATTACGCCGGACCGATGGCGAGCGACATCGCGACGGTCGACGCGCAGCTCGCCGCGCTCACGGGCTCCGGCTCCGACGTCTGGGGAAACCTCGCCGAGGCTGCGGTCAACGCAGGCGCGTCCGTCGTCGTCATCATCTCCGACATGACGCCCGACGCGATGCCGACCGATGAGAACCTGAGTCACTTGTTCCGCGGCGCGCCCGTCCTCGTCGCGGGCGTCGGCACCGTCGACGCCGCGACCGCCGCGCGCGTCGCCGACATCTCGCGCGGCCTCGTCCTCACGAACGTCACGTCCGCGAACCTCGCCGCGTCCGTCTCCGCGTTCCTCGCGACACGCGCGCGCTTCGACTACCGGATCGTCTACGACGCGCCCGCGTCCGGCCCGAACATGCGAAACGTCGGCGTGAGCATCCGCTCCGCCGCGAAGCCGGCCGCGATGGCGACGTACACCGCGCCCGCGACGCCGATCGCGCCGGACGCGCTCTCCGCGCTCTATCTCACCGTCGAGACCGACGGGCGATCGGTCACGCGGCGGATCGCCGGAAGCGACGCCGCGACCGCCGCGGATCGCGAAGAGGTCCACGGCGCGCTCTTCGGCCGGTACACGCTCGGCGTCGAAGCAAACCCGCCGTCGTTCTCGGTCCTCCTCGACGAGCACGTCGAAGAGCGCCTCGCGCAACAAGCGCTCATCCGCGCGTACCGCGCGAAGGACATGACGACGCTCGCGACCGAAGTGAAGCGCACGTCGTCGCGCGTCCCCGCGGACCTCCGCTTCTTCGCCGCGCGCCTCCCCGACGAAGCGAACGCAGCAGACGTTACGTTCATCGACGGCGTCTCCGTCACGCTCCACGTGAAGCGTCCGGTGCTCGACAAGAAGGTCGTCATCAAGATCGACATGCTCCCGCTCACACCGAGACGCACCGTCATCTTCGCGGGCGGCGACGGATTCATGACCACCGTCGATCGCACGAGCTACCTCGCCGCCGCCGAGGCCGCGCGCTTCTCGACGAGCACGTACCAAAAGTTGAAAGGCGTCACGCTCGGCAAATTCGATCCGCTCACGATCGACTCCGTCCTAGGCCCCGCGTGGGCCGGCGTCACCACGAACTACGCGGGCTACGAAATCCTCGCGCCCGCGTCCGGCACCCCCGTCGCGTTCTGGGCCGTCAACGCGACCACCGGAGAGGTCATCGGCGGATTGTCGGACGGCGGCGGCGAAGGCGATGGCGAGGATCTCAACGATCTCGTCGCCCGCCTCCAAGCGCTCCTCGACGCCGCGGAGCGCGCGGGCACCGCGATCGGCTTCGAAGGGATCAGCGTCTGGACGACGCTCGAATCGATCAAGCTGCAAGCGGTCGCGAACGCGATCGCGACGTTCGAGGGCACGCCGATCGATCCGTCGAACAGCACGGACATGAGCGCGTGCCAGGGCGCGATCAACTTGCTCGCCGGGCAGATTCCTGGGTTCGCGGAGGTCGGGGAAGTCGTGAACGATCTGCAGGCGCTTCAGCGGCTGCTCGGCATTCTCGCGGGGCGCGAGGGGCCGCAGCTGTCGGACACGGGACAAGCGGCGTGCAATCGGTTGCTCGGGATGTGAGACCTGCGCGCCGTGCGCGGTCGTAGGCCTCGGTCGACGGCGACAACACCTCGGCCAAGGTCGCGCGCCGCGTGCGTTGCGCTCGACCTCAACGTCGGTAGCCTCGTGGGAATGAGAGCTGCGAAGACCGGCTGGTGCCTATCGATCGTCGTGACGCTCGTC
>JBBQXV010000040.1:0-44368 GCA_038209335.1 Polyangiales bacterium
GCTCACGAACCTCGTCGGCGGCGTCGACGCGTTCCTCGAGGCGACCTCCGGCATCACGGGCTTCAACACGCACCCGACCGTCAACGGGATCTCGCGCCTCGTCTTTTTCGACGCCGCGCACGACGGAATGCCCGGCGACACCACGGTGCGCGATCCCGACACGAACAAGTTCATCCGCGACATCCTCGATCCCGTCCCGTCAATGGTCTGCGCGCCGACGCCGTTCACAGCCGCCGACGGCAAGACGTTCAACTTGCGCAAATGCGCGAACGGATTCGTCGACACGCTCCGCGGTCGCGACAACGACGCGCTCTTCCCGATCGAGCAGAACAACTTCATCGCGAACGTTCAGCCGCTCGCGGCCGCGTTCGCGGATCACCTGCAGCCGCTCCTCTTCGTCGAGCTCTTCGACACGCTGCACCTGCACTGGGGATCGAGCGCGCAGCCGAAGGACGTCTGCGATCCGGCGGCGAACCGAAAGACGGATTTCCGCTGGTGCTCGCAAGACGGCGCGGTCAGCTACGAGCCGCTCTTCGTCGACATCTTCCGGAAGACCGATCTCTTCGCGACGCTCCACGACACGATCCCGATCGTCGAAGGGACCGTCGTCACGCACTGCGACAAGCAGGATCCGGCGACGCATCAGTGCACGCAGACGTCGACGCGCACCGGCGTGCAAGTCCTCGCCGACGCCGTGCGCCTCATGGTCGATCCCGAGCGCAACAAGGGGCTCGTCGATCGACGCGGCAACGCCTTCGCCGTGCGCAACGACGGGACACAGAACCCGCAGGTGACGCGGATCTATCTCTTCATCGACGCGCTCAAGGCGATGGACGCGTCGTTCGACGCATGGACGAGCGCAAATCCGACGGACGTGGATCGCCAGAAGAAATGGCGCTCGGCGCGATCGCAGCTCGTCGACACGTTCTTCGCGGCCAAGGGGACCGGGACGACCACGACGTGGGCGAACCCGGCGATCCCGAAGATCCTCCCGCCGCTGATCGACGCGCTCCACGCGCAGCTCCTCGCGCACTGTCCGGATCGATCCGCGCCGTGCGCGTGGGCCAAGGACGATCTCGCGAAGAGCCTCGGCGACGTCGTGAGCGGACCGACGGCGGCTGCGACGATCGATCTCCTCGACGCGATCCGCAAGGACGACTCGGCGCGCACCGGCATCGAGTCTCTCCTCCAGTACTTGCTCGACGGCGCGTCGGGCGACGACGCGCGCGCAACGACGCTCGTCGCGATCACCGACATGCTCCAAGTGCTCAGCGACGACGCGAACCTCGCGCCGCTCTACCGCGCAATCGCCAGCGCGACCGGCGGCGCGCTCGTCGACGAGAAAGGCAACGTCGTCCGGCGCGCGCTCCTCGACGCGGCGCTCGAGTCGCTTTCACGGGTCTTCGCGCGCGCGATCGACGCGCTCGGCGCGGAGACGTGCGGGAGCGAAGTCGATCCGAACAAAGCGATCGCCCTCGTGCTCAAGCACTTCGTCACGCCGATGGGCGACAAGCAGCCCGCGCCGATCGAGGTCCTCATCGACATCGTCGCCGACGTGAACCGCGCGCACCCGAACGTCACGACGAAGCTCGAGGCAAGCGACTACGGGAACATCTCGAACGAGATCAGCCAATTCTGTCTCGATAAAGCGAGCGGCCTCGAGCAGGTGTACGAAGTCATTCGCGAGGCGACTCTGAAATGAGTCGGCGCCTGCCGCGGTTCGGAGCTCTCGTCTTCGTCGCTGTCTCGCTCGCCTCTTCGCAAGCAGACGCCGGCGGTTTGTATTTTTCGGATCGCGGCGTGCGACCGATGGGGCGCGCGGGGGCGTTCGTTGCGGGCGCGGATGATCTCGGCGCCATTTGGTACAACCCCGCGGGGCTCGCGGACGCGGGGACGGGCGTGCTCGCGGATTTTTCGTGGCTGAGGTTCAATGTAGATTACACGCGCACGCTGCTCGTTCGCGACGCGGACGGGACGATGCGCGAGCCGCGCTCGCCGACGGTCAGCGGGAGCTCGCCGGTCATTCCGCTGCCGACGCTCGCGTGGTCGTACAACTTCGGCGACAAGAAGCAGTACACGATCGCCGGCGGCGTCCTCGCACCGTACGTCGCGCTCGCGAGCTACGCCGATACCGTGACCGGCCCGAACGGGCAGCCGCAGCCGTCGCCCGCGCGGTACACGCTCGGATCGTTCAACGGATCGCTCCTCGCGCTTCCGGGGATGTGGGCGGCGTGGAAGCCGATCGAAGAGCTTCGCTTCGGCGCGGGCGTGATGGCGCTCATCGGCACGTTCAAGTCGACGGTCACGTTCAGCGCGAGCCCGCAGGATCGCATCATCGGCCAGCCCGAGCAGCCGGAGTACGACGCGAACGCGCAGCTCAGCGTCGGCCCGATCTTCGCGCCCACGGCGAACGCCGGCGTCACCTACGTGCCGCACAAACAGATCCGCTTCGGCATCAGCGGCCAGCTCCCGATGATCATCAGCGCGCCCGCGACGTTCAAGGTCCGCATGCCGAGCGACGTCGTGTTCGACAACGCGAAGCAGAACGGCACCGAGGCGCACGTCCGCTTCGAGCTCCCGGCGATCTTTCGCGTCGGCGTCGAGGTCCGTCCGATCGAAGAGCTCCGCGTCGAGGTGACCTACGTCCGCGAGTTCTGGACGACGCACCATTCGATCGATGCGGTCCCGCAGGGCATGTCGATCGACGGGATCACCGGTCTCCCGCCGCACGTCGCGATTCCGACGATCTCGATCCCGCGCGGCTTCGACAACTCGAACTCGTACCGCCTCGGCGGCGAGTACAAGTTCAAGGTCTCCGGCTATCCGATGGATCTGCGGAGCGGCATCAGCTACGAAACGAGCGCCGTCCCGCCCGGCTACTTGTCGCTCAGCTCGCTCGACTTCGACAAGTACGTCCTCTCGCTCGGCGGCAGCCTCTACGTCGGCGAGCACTGGCGGTTCGACGCGCTCTACGCGCACCTCTTCGCGAGCAGCGTCTACGTCGATCCGCACGCCGCGCAGATCGGGCGCATCAACCCGATCAAGGGGAACGCGCCGTTCGAACCGGTGAACGGTGGCCAGTACAGCGCGAGCGCGGATCTCATCGGGCTCGGCCTGCAATACAAGTTCTGAAGCGGTGTATCCTTCGAGCGATGCGTCGCTCGATTGGTCTTTTCGCGGTGCTCCTCGCGACGGCGTGCGGCGTGACCGGCGGCACGACGACGGGGCCGGGCGTCGAGACACCGACCACGACAGGTGTCGATCCGCTCCCGACGACGACGCCGCGCGAGGATCCGTGGGCGCTCTTCGCCAGCACGATGCTCGATGCGACGCGCGCGCTGCACGCCGCGGCGCTCGGCAACGCGTACGATCCGAAATGGCACTGCGCGGATCCGAAGAAAGACATTCGCGCGACCGAGCCGCGCGAGGGGAAGACGCTGACGTCGAAGGGGACGCCCGAGTACATCGTGACCGTGATGAGCGACCTGACGCTGACCTCGCCGATCGATCCGTCGTCGCGCGATCCGTCGCCGCCGATCGACGCCGAAGACGCTTCGGAGCCGAAGAAGACGACGCGCGTCGTGGCGCGCGGCACCGTGCTGGTGTTTCCCGACGCGCGCGTGCGCTGGTTCAAGATGAGCGCGCGAGGGTCGACCTACTACGGCACCGAGGACGATCCTCCGCAGCGCTTGAAGCGTCTGCCGCCGGAGGTCCGCGGGGCGATCTCGGATCTGGTGACGACGCTGACCGGGCCGTGCGTGCTGGCGTTCGGAGGCGAGGCGGACATCGCGCCGTTGCCTGTGCCGCAATCGACGAAGGACTCGGCGATCGAAGCGCTCGAGCACGAGGCCGCGGAGCTGCATCACACATGCGAGCTCGTCGCGCGCGCGAGCGGACCGTGGGAGGCGCGGCTCGGGCGGATTCAGGTGATGTACCGTGTGGGGGACGATCTCGCGACGCTGAGCGCGGAGCTGCGGATGGAGCAGGGGCGCGTGTGCATCGGTAAAGGAAGCGCGTTCATGCAGCGGTAGCGACTACGGCGCGATGCAACGCGCCAGGAGCCGCTCGATCGACTCGAGGCGTCCGCCGGCGCTCGCTCGAAACGGGCTCGACTCCGCGCGCACGGCTGCCCTCACCCGCCCGACCTGCGCCATGTCGCCGAGCGCGCACGCTGCGATCGCGCGCTGCCGCAAGAGCTCGCGACCCACGCGCGGCGTCGTCGCGGGCGATGCCAGCGCACGGTCCAAGAAGCTAGCCGTGAGCGAGTGCCACCCGTGCTGCGCGAGGTTCTTTCCGATGAGGTAGTCCGCGAGCGCGTTCGTCCCCTGATTGCTCCACACGCCCAGCCACAGCGCGCCGACGAACGTGTCGGGTGCGCGACCCGGACCGCCGAGGAGGAGCGCTTCGACGGCGCGGCGCGCGGGAAGATCCGTCGCGGCGATCGCCTTTACTTCGAGCGTGCGTCCGATGTCCTCGTCGAGCGAACGCGACGCGAGCCCCGAGTACGCTTCCGCGGCCGCGTCGAATCGGCCCGCGAGGAGATCGTCGTCGGCGAGCGCTTCGCGGCTCCTCTCGCGCCACGTCATCGGCGCCTGCGCGTCGTCGGCGACGGTGTGGAGCTCGCGTCGTCCGCGCTCCGCGTCACCGTAGCGCGCGAGCATCGCGCCGAGCTGCGTGCGCGCACCGAAATCATGCGAGTCGCGGTCGAGCGCCTGATCGTAGAGCGTGGTCGCGCGCGCGATCTGCTTCTGCGCCTCGCAACGCGAGGCCTCGCGCTTCAGCGCGTCGATCGCGTGCGGGCATTTCCGACCGAAGACGCTCGGTCGCTCGAACTTCGCCTTCGCAAACGCGCTGGCCTCGGGAGACAGCGTGTACTTTGCAAGCTCCGCGCGGAAGGCGACGTCGAGCTGGTCCCAGCGGAGCTGCGTGAGCTTCTCGACGTCGCCGCCGCCGTACCACGCGCGCATCGCTTCGATGCCCCACCGGTCGACGAAGAAGCGGACGAACGCGCCGGCGATCGTGTAGCTCTTCGACGCGTTCGCGCCGAGGAAGCCGAAGCCGAAGACGTCTTTCATCGGCGGGAGGATCTTCAAGTCGAGCATTGCGCGGGCCCACTGCGCGTCGGTCAGCTCGTCGTCGTCGGGCGACGTCGCGACCGCCATTCCTTCGATGAGCCCCGGGTTCGGCCAGAAGCCGCGCGCGCCGCCCGCGATCCGAAAGGGTCCGCGCCCGAAGCTCCCCGAGACGACGTGCGCGAGCTCGTGCCCGAGAACCGGGTGCGGGTACGGCGCGACTTGGAGGTAGACCTCGTGACGCCACGGCTTCGCGATGTACGTGTCGGCGGCACCCATGAGGCGCTTCTTCTCGGCGGAGTCGCGGAAGAAGAACGCGGTGACGCGATCAGGGCCGCGCACGCCGAGGTACGTCTCGACGCTCGCGAGCTCCTCTTCGCAGTCCTTCAGCAAGAGCGCGGCTTCCTCGGGGCGCATCGAGTCGGGGAAGATCACGTCGCAGCGCGCGCCGCTCCTTGCGCCGCCGAGCTCGCGCGCGATCGTCGACGACGTCTGCCAATGACCGAGCTTCGCGCCGAGGAGCGTGACGACGACGGTGATGGTGAGCGCGATGGCGCCGAGCGCGCCCCGTGCGAGCGCGCCGCAATCGCCGCGAACGGGGCCGCGGATGCGATCGTCGGCGTCGCGCGAGAGGACGGACGCGAGGAGGAGCGCGCCGGCGATCGTCGCCAACGTCGACGCGCGGTACGTGAGGAGCGCGCCGCCCGCGTCGATGACGGTGTCGTAGAGCGTCCCGCTGAAGTATCCGACGAACGGATCGAACGCGAAGATGATCGGCGACGTGTAGAAGCGGCCGACGCTGAAGAGCGCGCATCCGAGCGGCAACCCGATCCCGAGGAACACGCACGCGAGACGTCGGCGCTTGCGGCGTCGCGCGAATTCCGCGACCACGGCGCCCCACACGCCGCCGAGCACGGAGCCGATCCCCGCGCCGAGGACGAAGTCGAACGCGCCGCCACGCAAGTCGCAGAGCCCGACGCGAAAGCCATGGATGAGCGCGGTGGCGAACGCGATCGTCGCGAGCCACAGACCCGCGATCGCGCCGCGCGAGACGCACGCCAGCGGCGACAGGCCGCGTATCCGCGACAGCTCGACGCCCGTCGCGATCGCCGCGGCGCTCGGCACGACGAGCCCGCTCGCGAGCGCGTGCTCGTAGCCAGGTCCACCGAAGAGCGGCAGAAATCCGATGCCGAACATCGCAACCGCGACGAAGACCCCGGCGACGACCTGCGGACGAGAACGAAAGAGCGACGTCACGGGCGCAGAGTCTACGTCAGAGTCCATACACGGCGACGGGCCTCGCATAACCGTTTGTCGTGCCGTTGCCGATCTGCCCCTGGTCGTTGCCCCCCCAGCAACGCACGTGATCTTCCGACGTGACGACGCAGATGTGCGTCTCGCCCGACGCGATCGCGACGGGGATGCCGTCGATCGGGCCGGCGGTCACGGGAAAATAGCTGTCGGCGCCCGTCCCGTTGCCGAGATCGCCGAGCGTGCCCGCTCCCCAGCATGCGACCTTGCCACCGACGATGAGAGCGCACGAGTGCCGCTGCGACGTCGCGATCGCACGCGCCGGTCCCGGGAGGCCGAGCACGGCGATCGGCCTCGGCGTTCCGTTGGTCGTCCCGTTGCCGAGCGCGCCGCTGCGGTTCGCTCCCCAACAATGCACGACGCCGTCGCTCGTGAGCGCGCACGCGTGCTGCGGTCCGGCGGCGATCGCCGTCACGCCGTCGAGCGCGACGCGGACCGGAATCGTGCTGCTCGTGAACGTCCCGTCGCCGAGCGCGCCCGCGCTGTTCGTTCCCCAACAGACGACGGTCTGCTGACGCGTGAGCCCGCACGTGAACGATTCGCCCGCGGCCATCGCGGCGAGCGGCGGCGCGCGTACTTCGACCGGCGACGCGGTGTTCACCGCCGTTCCGTCTCCGAGCTGGCCGTCGCGGTTGAGGCCCCAGCATGCCGCGGATCCGTCGCTGCGCACCGCGCACGAGTGGTAGACGCCCGCGGCGATCGAGATGACGCGATCGAGGCCGACGACGTTCGCCGGCTCGAGGCGATCCGCGACGCCGCCGGTCCCGAGCTCGCCGAAGTAGTTGTGCCCCCAACACACGACGCCGCCACGCTGCGTGATCGCGCACGTGTGACCGAAGCTCGCCGCCACCGCGGTCGCTCCCACCCCGAGCCCATGAACGGCGACCGGGCGCGTTTGCAGCGGACCGACGCCATTGTCGCCGAGCTCTCCATGCGCGTCCGTTCCCCAGCAGACGAGGCCGCGCGCCGCGTGAATCGCGCAGGTGTGTGCGTATCCCGCGGCGATGATCGAAGCGCGAAGCGGCGGCTCGCCGGGCAAGCACGTCCCGTCGCACGCGCCTCCGTCGTCTCGCCGCAGGCCACCGTCCACGTCGGCGCCGGCGTCGGTGCTCGCGGACGATGCGTCGGGTGTGTCGATGTCGCCTCCCTTGTCGCCGACGGGAAGCGGCGTCCGCGCGCCGCAACCGAACACGATGTACGGAACCAGCGTGACGAACGACAAGGTCAAGAGTCGTCGCAAGACCCGGGGATTATGCACGTCGAATGCCCACGGCGCACAGCCGCGGTTTCCGTGGAGCAGCAGCGCGACGACGTTTTTCTAACGGCTAGATACGCACGCCGTCCCCGCCCTCGGGCGGCGCGGCCGGCGGTGGGATGCTCGGCGTCTCGCTCGACGGACCCGGCGGCTCGAGGACGAGCGGAAGGACCTCGTCGACGCGCTTGATGAGATGGATCTTCAACTGGTCGCGCACGTCCTTGGGCACGTCGTCGAGATCACGCTCGTTTCGCGCGGGCACGAGGACCTCGCGGATCCCCGCGCGGTGCGCCGCGAGGAGCTTCTCCTTGATCCCGCCGACCGGCAGCACGTTGCCGCGCAACGTGATCTCGCCCGTCATCGCGACCTCTTTCTTCACCGCGCACTTGAGCAAGAGCGACGCAACGGCGACGAACATCGTCACGCCGGCGCTCGGCCCGTCCTTGGGCGTTCCGCCTTTGGGGACGTGCAGGTGGAGATCGGTCTTCTTCAAGAACTCGGGATCGAGCCCGAGCTGCGTGGCGCGGCTGCGCACGAACGACAGCGCCGTCGCCGCCGACTCGCTCATCACGCTCTTGAGATTTCCGGTCACGACGATCTCGCCCTTCCCCGGCATCGTCGTCGCTTCGATGAACAAGATGTCGCCGCCGGCGGGCGTCCACGCGAGTCCCGTCGCGACGCCCGGCTGCGAAATGCGCTCGGCGAGATCCGGCATGTAGCGCGCCGGTCCGAGGATCGACTCGATGACGGCGCCATCCGCGCGCACGAACACCGTCGTCTCGCCCTCCGCGAGTCGCATCGCGACGTGACGGCACACCGATCCGATTTCGCGCTCGAGCCCGCGCACGCCGGCCTCGCGCGTGTAGCTGTCGAGGACGCGCTCGATCCCTTCGTCGGTGAACTCGAGCCGCTCGTCGGTGAGCCCGTGCGCCGACAGCTGCTTCGGGCACAGGAACTCCTTCGCGATGCTCTTCTTTTCGGCGCGCGTGTAGCCCGAGACCTCGATGACCTCCATGCGATCCCACAGCGGACCGGGGATCGTGTCGGCGTTGTTCGCGGTCGCGAGGAACGTCACCTGCGACAAGTCGAACGGCACGTCGAGGTAGTGATCTTGGAACGTCGAGTTCTGCTCGGGATCGAGGACCTCGAGGAGCGCGGCCGACGGATCGCCGAGCATGTCGACGCCCATCTTGTCGACCTCGTCGAGAACGAAGACCGGGTTCTTCACGGCGATCTTCTTGAGCCCCTGCACGATGCGCCCGGGGAGCGCACCGACGTACGTGCGACGGTGACCACGGATTTCCGCCTCGTCGCGCACGCCGCCGAGCGCGATGCGGTGGTAGCGACGCCCCATCGAGCGCGCGATCGATCGACCGAGCGACGTCTTCCCGACGCCGGGCGGACCGATGAAGCAGAGGATCGGCCCCTTCTTGTCGGCGCGCAGCTTCCGCACCGCCGTGTACTCGATGATCCGCTTCTTCACCTTCTCGAGCCCGAAGTGATCTTCGTCGAGGCAGCGGCGCGTCTCTTCGACGTCGAGCTTGTCGTTCGAAATTTTCGACCACGGCATGTCCGAGAGCCACTCGAGGTACGTCCGCGTGACGTTGTATTCCGCCGACTGCGGCTGCATCCCGGCGAGCCGACCGAGCTGCTTCTTCGCGATCTTCTGCGCCTCCTCCGAGAGCTGCGCCTTGCGCACGCGCTCGCGCAGCTCCTCGATCTCGTCCTCTTCCCCGCCCTCGCCGAGCTCTTCTTTGATGCTGCGCATCTGCTGGCGAAGGATGTCCTCGCGCTGCGACTTTCCTTCGTCGGCGACCATCGACGAGATCTCGCGCTTCACGCGGAGCATCTCGAGCTGACGGCTGACGATCCCCGCGACGAGGCGCACGCGCGACTTCGCGTCGAACGTCTCGAGGATCTTCTGCTTGTCGGCAACGGTCGCCTGCTCGGGCGTGAGGTTCGACGCGATGAGATCGGCGAGCGCGCCGGGCTCGCGCACGTTGTCCAAGATGCCCGCGGTCTCGCGCGGGAGGTTCGGCATGAGGTTCAGCACCTCGCGCATTCCCTCGCGAAGGCTCGCGCCGAGCGCGTCGAGCTCGACATCGCGCTCGAGATCTTCGTGGATCCGCTTCACGCGCGCCCGCATGTACGGCTCGAGCGACGCGGGGCCGAGCGTCTTCAAGCGCGCGAGCCCGTGCAGCACGACGGAGTAGTTGGACGGACCGAGGCGGATCACCTTGACGACGCGCGCCACGGTGCCGACCTCGTAGAGATCACCGAACGCCGGCTCGTCGATCTCCGCGTCGCGTTGGCTGACGATGCCCACGACGGCGCGGTCCTGACCGAGGAGATCCTCGACGAGGCGCACGCTGCGAGCGCGGCCGACGTTGATCGGGACGACGCTCGCAGGGAAGACGACGCTGTTACGCAGCGGAAGGATGGGGAGCTGCTCGTGCTCGGCCGGGCGCGGATCTGTACTCACCCTCGCTTCTATATCGCGGATCGGCGGGCAAAGCTCTGCCCCTCGCACCGCGGCGTGTGAGGCGAGCTCATGCGAGCTAAGATGAGCGCGTGCCCCACGCGCCGGTCTACGCCCACTTCGTCGAGCCGTTGCCACGCGACGTCTTGACGCTCGCGCAGTGCATGGCGATCGACGCGGGCGTTTTCCCGTTCCCGAGCCGTCTCTTCGAGCGCGCGGCGTTCGATCCGGCGGTCCGTGTCTGGGTCGCGCGCGGCGAGCCGGCGGGGCGTCCGGTCGGCGTCCTCGCGTCGTACTTGGCCGGGGGAGAGCTCTACGTGCACGGCGTCGCCGTCGACCGCGAGCACCGCCGGCACGGCGCCGGTCGCGCGCTCGTGCGAGCCGCGATCGCCGCCGCGCCACGCCTCGGCGCCCGCGCCGTCGTGCTCCAAGTCTCGACGACGAACACCGCCGCGATCGCGCTCTACGGCAGCGAGGGATTCGTCGCGCGCCGTCGCCGCCCCGCGTACTACGCCTCCGGCATCTACCCCGGAAGCGGGGACGCGATCGAAATGGCGCGCGCGCTCTAGCCGAGTCGCGAGGCTGTGTGCGTGTGCTGTGCAGTCTAGGGCGGCGGCACGCGCACGCCGGCGAAGCGCTTCTGCGCGATCTCGAGGAGACCGACGCAGTCCGTCGCGGCGAGCACCGCGCGCTGCCCCGGATCGGTCCGCGCGTCGAAGCACCACCACGGATGGTGCAACGTGCCGACGAGGAGCAACTCGCCGCGCGCGACGCCGTAGTTCGGATCGTCGTCCTCCCAGACGCCGCTCGTCGTCGACACGACGACCTCGGGGTCCGGGAGGCGCGTCCGCAAGAGCGATCGCCCGGTCACGAGATCCGCGTGCGGAAACGATGCGCGTGCGTCGAAGAGCCCGAGCAAGTCCACGATCGTCGCCTGCACGTCCTGCGAATACGTCCGACGCTGCGCGTACGACGCGAGCGCCGCCCGCTGCTCCGTCGTGAGCGCGCGATCGCCCGCGACGAGCCATCCGGGGACGCGCAGCTCTTCGTCGAAGACGTTGTTCAAGTGGTAGAGCCCGCCGTGCTCGCGGAACTGCTCGCCATGATCGGACAAGAAGATCACGACCGTGTCGTCCCAACGCGGCATCGCGCGAAGCTCGCGCAGAAATTCTGCGACGGTGCGCTCCTGCATGAGCACGCTGTTTCGGTAGTGGTTGTGAAGCGCGTCGACATCGCCGAACGGATCCTCGGAGTGGGGCGCGTTCGGCTGCAACGCGGGATCGATTCGGTACGGCCAATGCGTGTTCGAGAGGTGCACGAGCGCGAAATACGGCGTCCCCTCCGGCACACCGCGCACGTACGCGAGCGCTCGCTCGGTCGCGCGCTCGTCCGGTGCGCCTAGGTGCGGATCGCGCGTGTCGCCAAAGTCGACCGCGCTCGCCTGCTCGTCGATCCCCGCGCGCTGCACGAACGCGGCGAGATCGTCGTAGCGGAGATTTTGCGACGTGATGTACGCGGTGCCGTAGCCAACGCCCTTGGCGAGCTCCCACAGCACGGGCGCGCGATGCGCGGTGTGAAAGTCGACGTCGGGAGGCAAGCCGGTCCAGAGCATCACGCACGCGCTGAACGTCCCCGACGCTTGCGACGTCAGCTTGCCGAGCGACACGCGATCCTTCGCGACCGGATCGAGAAAGCGCGACACGCACGTGCTCGGCGACGAACAAATGGCGTCGGCCCGCACGCTCTCGGTCACGATGACGACGACGTTGGGACGGTGCGACGCGGGCGCGAGCGGAGGGAGCGGCGTCGGCGTGCGCAGCGACACGCCCTTCGTCGGACCCGTGTGCTTCGTCACGCGCATGCGGAGCGCGGTCACGGCGCTGTGCAAGAAGCAGGTGTCGGGCGGCGCCGCTTGGAGCGAGCGCGACTCGACGAAATCGATCCAGAAGCAGAACGCCGCGCCGACGAAGCCGAGCACGGGAACGATCGGCCACGCCGCCTTCAACGCCGGCGCCGCACGACGCACGAGGAACGCGACGACGAGCGTGATGGCGAGCCCGACCAACGCCATGAGCGCAACTCTTCCACCCCACGCCGAGAGCCACGCGCCGACGGTGCCGCGAAGCGCGATCCCGAGCCGCACCGTGTCGCGACCCATGTACGCGTGGAACACGCGGTAGTACGCGGCCTGCCCTCCGTACGCGAAGAACGCGAACGGCAGGAACACCAAGCCGAAGAACGCGACGAGCCCGGCACGCGCGAGGCCACGACGCTTTCCTTCGACGAGAAAGAGGCGCGACACGAGCCACAACGGCCCACCGACGAACCCGGCGGCTGCGAGCGTCGAGCCGGTGTAGTTCAAGATCTCGCGCGGCGGAAAGTCGGCGAGCGATCGCGGTCGCAAGACCCAATCGAGCGCGACGGCCAGGATCGTCGGCGACACGATGGCGAGGATCGCGATCGGCCGATCGCCGAGGAGCGCACGCGCCACGCGCGCCGCTCGCGACCGCCGTTTCACTGCCTCCGTCATCCGGAGATGGGATTAACAGGAACGCGGGAAGACGGGAAGGACGGAGGACGTTTGTGGTAAGCCTGTCTCGCCGCATGCGCCTTCCGATCGCCGCCGCGCTCGCGTTGTTCTTGTCCGCCGCCGTCGGCTCGGCCGGTTGCACGCCTCAACGTCCGGCCGAAGATCCGCAGTCGATCCTCCGCGAATACGCGCGCGCGCTCGAAGAGGGACGCGCGGACGATGCGTACCGCATGCTGAGCGACGAAGCGCGCCGCGGCATCTCGCTCGAAGCGTTCCGCCGCATGATGAAAGACAACCCGGACGAGGTCCGCGAGATCGGCAAGGCGCTCGAGCGTCCGACCGCGCCGCCCATCGTGACCGCGACGGTGACGAGCCCGACCGGACAAGAGCTCCACCTCGTGCTCGAGAACGGAAAGTGGAAGGTCGAAGCCGCGGCCATCGATCTCTACGCGCAAGACACTCCGCGCCACGCGCTCCAAGGCTTCGTCCGCGCGCTCGAACGCAAGCGCTGGGACATCGTCATGCGCTTCGTTCCCGACGCCCACAAAGAGGGGCTCGACGCTCCGAAGCTCAAGGCGTCGTGGGAAGGCGAAGAGCGCGAAGAGATGGAGCAGGTCGTCGCCGCGCTCAAGCAAGCGTTGCCAACTGCCACGATCGAAGAGACGGGCGAACGGGCGACGATGCCCTACGGGGCCGGCACCATCCAGCTCGTCCGTGAGCATGGCCTCTGGAAGATTGAAGATTTCGACTGATAGAACCACCCGGCGGGCTGGTACGTCTAACGAGCAACAGCAGTAAAACCCCAGCTGGAGGTTTCGAAGTCATGCGTTGCAGTAGGTTCGTCTCGGTGCTCGCGTCGTCGTTGGTCGCGGTCGTTGCGCTCGGCGCGACAGGTTGCCAATTCGAGGCGCACATGGGAAGCGGGCCCGTCCAGCCGACGAACTGGCAGACGTCGTCCGGTGGGGGCGGGGCGCCCGCGCCCGCGCCGCTTCCGAACGTTCCTCCTCCGCAACAACCGCAACCGCAACCGCAGCCGCAGCCGACGGCGACTGGGCCGCGACGCATCGCGCACATTCCTACGGTGAACCCGAGCGGCGGCACGCACTACATCCCCGTGCCGATCGCGCGACACAACGGCCTCTTCGGCGGCGGCAACGAGAACGCCGCGCTGCGCGGCCTCGTCTACTTCATCCCCGAGTCGACGATGTCGATCCCGGACATGTCGAACATGCACCCGTCGGCGCTCGTGTACGCCGACACGCTGAACGTCGAGGCGCGCGACTACCAAGAGGGCGTCGCCGGCACGAACCGCTTCGAGTTCTACGCGATCCAGTTCGACGGCAAGTTCAACGTGTCGAAGGGGGGAAAGTACGCGTTCGTCCTCACCTCGAGCGACGGGTCAAAGCTCTACATCGACGGCAAGCTCGTCGTCGACAACGACCAGCGCCACACGCCGCTCCGCAAGTTCGGCGAGATCGAGCTCACGCCGGGGCAGCACGCGATCCGCGTCGACTTCTTCAAGGCGTATCGCTGGGTCGTTCAGCTCCAGCTCACCGTCATTCCGCCGGGCGAAGGCGAGAAGCTCTGGACGGCGAACCTCTGACGGATCGATATCGCGCGTCGCGCGCGGACGTTGAGTCTGCGTGCGACGTCTCTCCATCCTCGCGATTCCTACGCGCGGTGGAATCGTCCTCGTCGATCCGCGCGACGTGACGCACGCGGTGTCCGATGGACATCTCGTGACGGTGCACACGCGGCAAGGGGCGGCGCTCTTGACGGCGTGCTCGCTCCGCGGACTTCACGCGAGGCTGCGCGCGCGCGTCGATCGCGTGCACCGGCGCGCGCTCCTCTGTCTCCGGCACGTGGCGCGGCTCGTTCCGCTCGCGACGGGCGGCTACGTCGCGTGGACGACGACGGGCGCGCGCGTCGAGGTGTCGCGCATGGCCGCGCGTGCACTGAGGAGACGGCTGGGGCTCGGCGCGTCGAGCACGTGAGCCGCCTCGACGCGGCGCACGGTCCACAGGACGAGGTCGCGCATGTCGGCGGCGATGTCACGATGCGCGATGCCGAGCGCGCGAAGCGTCGCCGCGTGATCGAGGACGACGACCGCGCCCGCGACGATCCCTCCCGCTGCGCACGCCGCGCGAAAGGCTGCGCGCGCTCCGTCGCTGCGCACCTGGGTTCGGAAAAAATCGCAGTGAAACGCGAGGTGCGCCGCCTCGTCGTCGCAGATCGACTCGATCGCGTCGCGCAGCGTCCCGCGTGGCAGCCGTGCGGCGATCGCGCCGTAGAACACGACGCCGATGACCTCCGCGACGAGGAGCACGACCAGCTTCTCGCGAACGCCCACGGCGCGTCGCACGCGGCGAAACGCGCGCTCCGTCCAGCTCTTCTCGAGGAGCGATCCGCCCATCGCGCGGACGAGCTCCGCGAGGATGCGCGCGTGCCTCCCTTCCTCGCGAATGAACAGACCGAGCGCGACGCGGTAGTCGTCGTCGATCCCTTCGAGCGTCACGCGATGAATCTCATGCGCGATCCGCCCCTCGCCCGTCTCGCCGATCTGAAAGCGCGCGAGCGATCGCAAGAGCGGCGCGCGCCACGCCTCCGGCACGCCGAATAGCGGATCGCCCACGCGCGGCAGCGCGCGCGTCTCGTTCTCCTCGAAGTGTCGTCGCCAATCGTTCCAGCCCATCGTGCGCTCCTTCCGAAGGAGGAACGCAGCGAGCCGGGGTCGACGCGCGCAGCATTGGCGTGAACGGTCGACAAGTCGACGCGAGCGGCGCGACGACGGCGACGGATGGAAAGACGAACGCCCGGCGGCTGCGTGAGCAGCGCACCGGGCGCATCGTTGGCTAACGGTAGCTGGAGCGACGTTCAGTTCTTCGTGAACGTCGGATCGAGCGGCGTGCCCTTCGCGTTGCCGATGAGGAGCGCCTGATCCGTGCGCGTGTTGTCCCACGGCGGCTTGGCGCCGGAGATGAACTTGGTGACCTGCGTCGCAATCTCAGCAGAGCTGAGGTCGCCGCCGAGGTCGCCGATCTTCACGCCGCCCGGAAGGTGCGGGAGGCCGCGCTTCGCGATCTTCCCGCCCTGCTGGTAGATGATCCACACCGTCGTGTTGGTCATGCCGGCGGCGTTGCTGACGAAGATCTGCGCCGTGTCGTAGCCCGTCGAGTCGACGGTGATCTGCGCGTCGTCGAGGCTCGTCCCGTCGATCGTCAGCGCGGTGATCGCGCCGACGTCGACCTTTGCGCTCGCCGAGAGATCGTGCGCGTAGACGAGCGCCGCGATGTCCGTCACGGTGGCCGTCTTCATCGGGGCGATCGTGCTGACCTCGGTCCCGGCGATGTCCGGCTTCATGGCGCCGGTGAACGTCTGGAGGCTGAGGGTCGTCACGCCGTTGGTCGGCGCGCTGGTGTTTGCGATGCCGCAGAACATCGCCGCGCCCTCTCTGGACGCCGTGATCTGCTCGACGATGCCGCTCCCGATGTGCATGTCGGTGACCGGGCTGCCGACGCCCTTGAGGAGCGCGGCGGTGAGGATGCCGGCCGTCGGCCAGTTGATCGCGACGGTCGACTTGTTCGCGTTGACCGCGGGCGACGGCATCGTGATGTTGATCACCATGTTGGCGGCCATGCGATCGACCGGCGCCGTGATGCTGCCGTTGATCGCGTCGCCGGTCGTGCTGTCGACCTCGATCGCCATGACGGGGATCGGAACCGGCACGCCGTTAATGGTGTCGAACTTCGTGCTGTACGACATGGCGCCCGCCTTCGTGACGACCGTCATCCAGTCGAACGCGTCGATCTGGAGCTTGTTGGTCGCGGTCGCACCACTGATGCTGCCCGTGGCGGCGAACTGCTTGGACGAGGGCATCGCGCCGATCTGCGCGAGGATGATGCTGCCCGGGATCGAGTCAGTCACGCCGAGGATCGACACGGCGTAGTAGCCGGCGATCGCCACGGTGACGTCGAACGGACCCTTCGCCGGATCGACCTTGAACTTCGCGACGCCCGTCGCGTCGGTCTTCACTTCGAGGAAGCCGCCGGGGGCTTCGATGCGCGCGAAGACGTTCGCGAGCGGCGTGTTCATCGGCTCCATGGTCTCGACGACCGTGACCGAGATCTCCTTCGAGCCGGAGATGCCACCGGTCGCGCCGTCACCGCCACCACCGTCGGTGCCGGTGATGCCGGCATCGCCCGCGGGCGTGCTGCTGCTGCTCGAACAACCAACCGCCGCTGAAGAACCGACCACCGCAGTGAAAGCGAACAAGAAAGGCAGAGATGTTTTGATGCTCATGATGAGTCCCCTTCTAAATATTACGACGCGAAGCGCCACCCGCACCGCGCTAGCCGCCGCGAAACCTAGCTGGTCACGAGCGACTTGCAAAGCAGATCGGCCCACATTTACTGACCATTTTTCGTACACCGCGCGGCGTCAGCGCGTGACGACGCGCGGCTTCGTGATTTCTGGGGCACGAACGTAGGTCGGCTCGAGTGCGTCGATGTCGATGGGAGAGCGCTGCGACGCGAGCTTTGCGATCGACGCGGCGCGCGGGAGATCGTTGGGCGGCGTGCGGATGACGGTGCAACCGAACGGTAGTGCTGCGACGTCGACGAGCTCCGCGGCCTCGCCTGCGATGACGAGCTCGGTGATCGCGAGCGACGCGAGAGTCGCGGTGACAGCACTGAGCTTCACGTTCGTCGGCGCGAGGAGCACTTCGCCTGCGCGCACGACCTGCACGAAGAGCTCGCCCTTCATCGCCGACACGACCGACGCGATCGCGCGCGCGTCGTCTTCCAAACCGAACGCGACCGCGTCGAGCGACGTGACGCCGACGACCTCGGCGCCCGTGGCGATCGCGATCCCCTTCACCGTCGCGACGCCGATGCGCACGCCAGTGAACGATCCCGGGCCGACGCCGACGCCCCAGCGTGCGACGTCGCGCGGTCGCCAACCCGCGCGCGCGAAGAGCGCGTCGACCATCGGCATGAGCGACTCGCCGTGCGCGTTCGATACGCGGTGCGCGTCCTCGGCGACGACGCGTCCGTCTTCCATCAACGCGACGGAGCCGAGCGGTGTCGACGTATCGACGGCGGCGATCTTCATGGGCGCTTGTCGCGACAGCGGCACGTCGCTACAGCTGCGCGAAGCGGCCGCTGCGGAACGCCGCTTCGAGGAGCTGATCGACGCGCTGCACGAGCTCGGCCGCGCGCGGATCCTGCGACGACGCGAGGGCCGCCTTGATCTCGTTGAGCGCCTTGAGCTGGCTGAAGAGCTGAACGTCGGTGAGCCCGCCGCCGCCGGTGAGCACTTGGCGCACGCGATCGATCTCGCCCGCGAGCGCATCGATGCCGATGCCGGCGGCGCCGACGCGACGCGCGTTCGGATGCTCGCGGTAGTGCGCTTCGAGGACCGGCGTGACGATCGCGTCGAGGATCGCGGCTTGGTCTTCATTGTTCCAGACGTGCTTGAGGACGAAAAAATCGCTCGCGTCCGGCTGCGTGCGTCCGTCGAGGTAGGCGCTGGCGGCAAAGAGCTTGAGCAGCTTGACCACGCGACGGTCGGAGACGGTGACGCCTTCGGCGCGGATCTGAAAGACGAGCCCTTTGTATTGCGAGAAGAACTCCTCGCTGAAGCGCATGCGCTGCGCGAACGCGCGGTGAAGCTCGGCGAGCTCGCGCGCGTGGACGATCGGCTGGATCGGCGCGTCCATCAGCTGCATCACCTCGTGCTGCAGACCCTTCTGGAGGAGATCCTGGAAGTGGTAGGCGTCGAGGTTGTCGCTGCGGATGCGCAGGATGAAGCGATCGTAGATCGCGGTGAGCCCTTCGTCGCTCGGCACTTCATTCGACGCGCCGAACGCGCTGAGGAGCGGGCACTTCAACACTTGCCCGCCGCTCGTGTACCGACGCTCGTTCAAGAGCGTGAGGAGCGAGTTCAGGATCGCCGAGTTGCTCTTGAAGACCTCGTCGAGGAAGACGATCTCCGCGGTCGGGAGCATCCCCTCGATGCGTCGCACGTAGCGCCCTTCGCGAAACGCCGCGATGTCGACCGGCCCGAAGATCTCGTTCGGCTCGGTGAAGCGCGTGAGGAGATACTCGAAGTAGTTCGCCTGCATCATCCGCGCGAACGTGCGAAGCAGGGCCGACTTCGCGGTGCCGGGCGGACCGATCAAGACCGCGTGCTCGCCGGCGAGGACCGCGATCAAGAGGAGACGGATGACCTCGTCTTTGCCGAGGAAGCGTTGCTCGAGGCTGTGCGCGAGCTGCGCGAGCCGAGTCGGGAGGTTGTCTTGCGTCTGCGGAGCGGCGGCCATCGTCGAGCGTTCGAAGGTATCAGTAGAGGGAGGGTTGTCACACGTCGACGACGGGCGTGCGCGGAAACTGAGGGTCGGTGCGCACCTCGGCCTCGATCGCGGACATCGCGGCGAGCACGCCCGCGTCGTCCCACGCGCGCCCGACGACTTGCACGCCGACCGGGAGGCCCGCGCTCGCCGCGTCGACCTTGGTCGCGTGGCGCTCGATCGCGTCGCGACGACCACCGGAGTGTACGCGCTCGGTCTCGCTGCTGCGAACGCGCGTGACCGGAACGACGCCCGCTGGGAGCTGCGTCGCGTTGAACAGCATCGAGTAGCTCGAGGCGTGCGTGAAGTTCTTCGACATCCCGTGCGGCAACGCTGGAGTGGCGTACGGCGGACACAAGAGGAGCGTCACGTTCGCCTTCTCCATCGCGTCGAGGAGCGTGAAGCGATAGGCGCGGAGCTTGTCGGTGATGCGCCACAGATCGGCGACCGATTTTTCTCCGATCGCCGCGAGCATCCGCGACGCGCGCTTCTCACCAACGAGCGACGCGACGCGCGCGAGCGCACGACGCACGCCGTCGGGCATCGTCGCCATGCGACGGAGCGGCCCGAGCACCGGATCGATCTCGCCGCCGCCGAACGACGCGAGGAGCGTCTTCGCGCCGTCCGAGCTCATCGCGGCGAGGTACGTGTCGACCAAGTCCGGCACCGCCGGTGGCGCGAATGGAACGACCTCGCATCCGCGCGCGCGCAGCGCCTCGGTCGCACGCTCGACCGCACGCACGACCGCACGCGACGGCGTGAGCACGCCGTCGTCGATGTACACGCCTACGCGACGCCCTTGGAGCTTCACCGCCGCGACGTCGTCCCACGCGAGCGGCGGCACGCGCGGATCGAGCTCCGCGAGGCGACGCGGATCGAGCGCGCCCATGAAGAGCGACAGATCCGCCACCGTGCGCGCCATCGGTCCGCCTTGGCTGCGGATCGCCTCTTGTCCCGCGAGCACCGTCCGCTGCCCGCGCGCCGGGAGTCGATCGAGCGTCGGCTTGAGCCCCGCGATCCCGCTGAAGTGACACGGCGTGCGAATGCTCCCGCCGATGTCGGTCCCGATCCCGAGCGGCGACATCCCCGCCGCGATCGCCGCGGCCTCGCCCCCCGACGATCCGCCCGGCGTGTGCGCGAGCGAGAACGGATTCGCCGTCTGCCCGAAGAGCGGGTTTCGCGCCTCGACGTAGAGCATCGTCTGCGAGAGGTTCGTTCGCCCGAGAACGATCGCGCCCGCCTCGCGGAGCGCGCGCACGAGCGCTGCGTCCGCGTGCACGACGCGATCGCGCCACGACGCGAGACCGAGCGTCGTCGCTTGCCCGGCGATGTCGAAACACTCCTTCACCGAGATCGGCAATCCGTGAAGCGGACCGCAGGCGTCACCGCGTCGTCGCTGCTCGTCGGCGCGCGCCGCCTCTTCGAGCGCGCGTTCGTGGAACACGGCGGTGAACGCGCGGATCTTCCCGTCGGCTGCGTCGATCCGATCGAGGTGCGCGCGGACGACGTCGACGGAGCTCGCCTCGCGTTTCGCGAGGAGGCCCGAGAGCGTGGATGCGGAGAGCTGCCAGAGCTTGGTCTCCATCACTTGACGACGTCGCCGTACGGATCGCGAACCTCGACCGGTCCGAGCCCGAGCGCCTTGAGCCCCTCTTCGACCTTCGCGCGATCGCCGACGACGATGATACGCAGCTGATCGGGATGAAGGAGCGCCATCGCGACGCGCTTCACGTCGGCGGCCGTGATCGCATCGATGCGACTCTGTCGCGTGACGTACTCGTCGAGCGGAAGCCCGTAGATCGCGATGTCCGCGAGCGCGCCCGCGACCGCGCCCACCGTCTCGAAGCGTCCCGGCATCCCGAGGCGCAAGTACTCCTTCGCGTCGGCGAGCTCGTCGTCGGACACCGTCGTCGTCCGGATGCGGTCGATCTCCTTCAACACTTCGGAGATCGCTTCGACCGTCTTGTCGGCGAAGATCGCGCCGCCCGCGGTGAACGGCCCTGCGCCGTGCCGCATGCTGAACGACGAGCGCGCGCCGTACGTGTACGCGTGCGCCTCGCGCAAGTTGAGGTTGATGCGACTCGAGAACATCCCGCCGAGGATCGCGTTCATCACCGAGAGCGCGTCGCGGTCCGGCGTCGACATCGGCACGCCCGGCTGCGAGAGGATTACCTGACTCTGCGGAGACTTCGGCCGATCGACGACGAAGATCCGCGGCGCGCCCTTCTTGAGCGCGGCGGCCTTCGGGACGTTCGGTTTCTCGCTGGCACCGCCCTTCCACGCGCCGAACACCGCTTCGAGCTTCGTCTGCAGATCGTCCTTCGTGACGTCACCCGCCGCGACGATCGTCGTCGACGCCGGCGTGAACTCGCGCTTGTACGCGGCGAGGAGATCCGCCCGCGTGATCGCCTTCACGTCCGCGATGCGCCCCGACAGCGAGTGGCCGTACGGATGCCCGCGCCCATAAACGGTCGCCGCAAGCGCGTTCCACCCCATCGCGCCCGGACTGTTCTTCTCTTGCTGCAGCGACGTCAGGCGCAGCGTGCGCAGTCGTTCGAGCTCCGCCTCCGGGAACGTCGGATGAAGCACGATGTCGCTCATCAGCTCGAGCGCGCGATCGAGCTGCGCCGGCATCACCTTGATCGACGCGCCGCCCGAGTCCCAGTCGACCCACGCGCCGTGCCCAGCGCCGATGGCCTCGAAGTCGTCGGAGATCTGCAAGGACGTCCGCTTCTCGGTCCCCTGCTCCAGCATCGAGCCGGTGAGCGACATCACGCCCGGCTTCATGCCCGGGAGATCGCCCGCGCCGACGCGCACCGCGAGGCGCACGCTGACGATCGGGAGCTCGTGACGCTCGACGAAGAGCACCTTCACTCCGTTCTTCAACGTGAACGAGTCGATCTTCGGCGCGACGAACGAGACCGGAGTCCCTGCAGGCGGCGCTTGATCGCGACACGCCGCGTCGGGCGTAGCGACGATCGGAGCGGCCGACGCGACGCCGGTCGGCCACGGGATGGGCTCGGGTGGCTTGGGCGGCGGCGGAAGCGGCGCGGCGGTCGCGCACCCGGCGACCACGACCACGAACGATGCGAAGAGACGCTTCACGGCTTCACCGCCTTCGACTTCAGCTCGCCACAGATGGGCATTCCCTTTTGTGGAGTCACCACCGTCACGACGCGCGCGTCGGGCAAGTACTTCTTCGCGGCGTCGCGCACCTGATCCGCGGTCGCGAGCTCGTACCGCGCGAGATCTTTCTGCAAGAAGCCCGGATCGCCCGTCGCCTGGTTGTAGCTCTGCAAGGTGTCGGCGCGTGATCCGCCGCTCTCGAGCCCGAAGACGAAGCTTGTCACGTAGCCGGTGCGGGCGCGCAAGAGCTCGTCGGCCGGAATGCTACCGGCGCGGAGCTTCGCGAGCTCGTCGTCGATCGCCTTGAGCAGCTCGTCGGTCGTGTGCCCGGGCGCCGCGGTCGCGACGATCTCGAACACCGAGGCGAGCTGCGACGACGCCTGATACGCGCTCACGTCCTGCGCGATCCGATCGTCGTAGACCATCCTCTTGTAGAGGCGGCTCGTCTTTCCGGAGGCCAGCACGCTCGCCAACAGATCGAGATCGGCATCGGCCTGCGTGAACGACGCCGGCGTGGGCCACGAGACGTAGACGCGCGGCAACTCGACCCCCGCGACCATGTCGATCCGCGTCTCGCTCGCGAGCTTCGCGTCGGGCGACGGCGTGCGCGCGGGGAGAACGCCGCTCGGGATCGGCCCGAAGTAGCGCTGCACGAGCTCCTTCGTCCTCGCTTTGTCGAAGTCGCCGACGATGACGAGCGTCGCGTTGTTCGGCACGTACCAAGTCCGGAAGAACGCGCGCACGTCGTCGAGCGACGCCGCGTCGAGATCCTTGGGCGTCCCGATCGTCAGCAGGTGGTACGGGTGGCTCGCGGGGAAAATCTGCGCGCGAATGTAGTGCGCCGCCATGCCGTACGGCGCGTTCTCGTAGTTCTGGCGCCGCTCGTTCTTCACGACCTCGCGCTGGCTCTCGAACGTGTGCTGATCGGCGTGGTCGAGCAAGAACCCCATGCGATCGCTCTCGAGCCACAGCGCGAGCTCGAGGCGATTCGCCGGCACCGTCTCGAAGTAGTTCGTGCGATCGAGGTTCGTCGTCCCGTTGATGTTCGTCGCGCCCGCGCGCTCGAGGAAGCGGAAGTACGTGTCCTCGGGGACGTGCTTCGATCCCTGGAACATCACGTGCTCGAAGAGGTGCGCGAAGCCGTTCTTGCCGGCCGGCTCGTCTTTCGATCCGACGTGGTACCAGAGGTTCACCGTGACGATCGGCGTGCGGCGATCCTCGTGGAGGATCACCTCGAGGCCGTTCGCGAGCTTGTACTTCTCGAACGCCAGCGTGACCTTCGACGTGTCGGTCGGCGCCGCAGAGCTGGAGGACGTCGCGAGCGGGACCAGACCGAGACAGAGACCGAGACCGAGCGCTAGCGCGGTGATGCGGGGGAGCTTCATCGGCGCGCAGCTTACCTCCATGCGACAAACCGAGAAGCTGTGCGAAGCTTGGGCCGCGTGCGGCGCTTCTTCGCTTTCGTTCCTTTCGCGATTGCAGCCGCATTCGCCCTCGCCCCTGCGGCGTGCCAGTCGGCGACGCAGATCACAGTCGACGTGACCACCGACATCGACTGTGGCCTCGTCAGCGGCACCAACGTCACCGTCGGCCGCTTGGGCAGCGGCGGCGGCATCGAGGACAAGCGGCCGGATTCGGTGCGGTTGCGATGCGACGCGGGACGGATCGGCGCGCTCGTCGTCGTGCCGAGCGGGTCGCGCGACGATCTCGTGGCGATCAAGATCGTCACCGCCGTCGGTCATGCCGTCGACGAATGCGTCGCGCCGGCTTACGGCAAGGGCTGCGTCGTCGCGCGCCGCGCGCTCCGCTACATCGCGCACGCTGGGCTCACCGTGCCGATCGTCATGCGCGCGTCGTGCGAAGGCGTCGCGTGCGAAGAGACGAAAACGTGCGTCCGTGGGCAATGCGTGGACGCGACGATCCCGAGCTCCGACGCGTGCCGCGGCCCGGGGTGCGACGAGGGGACGCTCGCGCCCAGCGCAGACGGCGGCGCCCTCGACGGTGCCACGGACGGATCGATGCCCGACGCCCCGCCGCCGATCGTCGCGTGCGACACGACGGGATTGCAGCAGGGCGCGCCGTGGCCCATGTCGGGCTACTGCCCCGCGAGGCGCTCGCGCTCGCCGTTCCGCGGTCCCGCGACGAAGCCACGCGTCGTCTGGAGCCAGCCGCTCAATTTGGTGCAGAAGACGCAGCCGCTCATCGCGAAGGACGGCTCGGTCATCATCGTGACGTACAGCGACGTGCAAGCGCTCGACGGGACCGCGGGCACGGCCAAATGGGCCGCGCCGTTCGCGGTGACGACCGCGCCCGAGACAACGCCCGCGCTCGGCGCCGACGGAACGATCTACTTCGTCAGCGCCAGCGCGATGTACGCGCTCGACCTCGCGACCGGAATGCCGAAGTGGGGACCGTTCGCGACGAACCGCGCGCAAGGCGGGCTCACGATCGATCGGACCGGCAGGCTGCTCTTCACCGACGACACGACGTTCGCTGTCGCCATCGAGTCGACCGGATCGATGGAGGCCTGGAAACACGCCTTCGCCGCGAGCGTTCAGGGCTCGGGGCCCTCGATCGACGCGAACGGCCTCGTCTACTTCGGCACCACCGACGCGATCGGTGTGCTCGACCGCAACGGCGCCTCCGTGCGCTCGATTCCGATCGTCGGGCAAGGCAGCGACACGGTCGGCATCGCTCCCGACGGCTCGCTCCGCATCCAATCCGATTCGGTTGCGATGCTCCACGCGCGCACGCCGACCGGCAGCGTTCTCTTCGACGCACCGACCGGCATCCAGCAATTCGACATCGCGATCGGTGACGACGGCACGACGTACATCGGCTTCGACGATGGCGCGATGACCGCGATCGGCCCGACCGGTGTGAAGAAGTGGCGCTTCCCCGGCACGGGATTCAGCGCGCCGACCGTCGACGCGGCAGGCACGATCTACGCGGTGCAGAACAACGCCACAGCGAAAACGCTCTTCGCGATGGATCCCGGCGACGGACACGAACTATGGCGGCTCGATCTGCCGGGTGGCACCGACGTCTTCTGGGGACCCGTCATCGGCGCGAACGGCTGGCTCTACGTCAACGGCGGTCGCGTGTACGCCGTCGGTCCGTAGGCGTATGCTCCGGTTCCCCATGGCCGCCAACAAGTCGACGCGCCTCAACATCGTGACGCAATCGCTTCACGACAGCTTGGAGCGTCTCCGCGAGCTTCCCGCCACCGCGCGCGTCCGCGAGCTTCGCACGAAGGCGCAGGCCTACGAGCGCGCGCAACGTCAGTGGTCGATCCATCCGCCGAGCGAAGAGCAGCGGCAAGCGATGGTGAAGCTCGTGCTCGAGCTCAACATGGAAGTGATGGCGTTGCGGAAGACGCCGGGCGAGAGCGACGAGTAGCGGCGAAGAAAGAAAAAGGCCCCCCGGAGTCCGGGAGGCCATTCGTCCGGCCGATGTTTCACGGCCAGGAGGTGCGTCGTTTCAGTTGTAGCGTCGCTTCATGCGTGACCGACGATTGTCGAAGTCACCGCCGGCGTCGCTGTCGGCGCTTCGTCGTCGACATGAACGACGTCGGCCTTCACTGCCGCGACCGCCTTCGTCACCGCGCGCTTCGTCGCCTTGCGCGTGATGGAACCACGCTTTGCCGACTCGCTACGCGCCGTGACGATGTTCGAAAAGGCGGGAAACTCGGCGACGAACGACGGATCGAGCTCACTCGCAGCCGCGAGCGGCGTGCGAATCTTCTCGAGCTGCCCCAGCGTGTAATCCCACGCGAGGGAAGCCTGGTGACGCGCATGCTTCAACCACGCCTCCGCCGCCGCGACCTCGGCCGCCCATGCTGCGGCGAACGCGAGGTTGTTGGCGATGGTGGCGGGCGGAGGCACCTTGGCACCGAAGTGCTGCGCGAACGTCGTCGACGTGCGCAGCTCGGCGGCCGCGGTGGCCGCTTGATCGCGCTGCGTTTTGCGAGGACGCAGGCGACGGCCACTCAGGCGCTCGACGGGCCCCTGGTCGACCGGCGCCAGAGGCGCGCCGACGGTCGGGAGCGCTTCCGCGCCGCCGACGGGGGTGAAGCTGATCGAGCCATGGATGTTGCTGAGGGTGCTGCTCTTCTGATGCTTCATGACGGACTCTCTTTTCTTTTGGAAATCACGAACCACTGGGTTGGACTGCATCTGCGGAGTCATCCCCGCGACAAGAAGTAGTATCCACCCCATGTCTGACAGAAGTGGGCACAGCTCCCGAGCGGCGAAACCCAAGCGAAAGCGCGCCCGCGCGTTCCCCGAGAGCACGCGGTACGCGCCGGCCGCGCGCCTCCAGCAGGTCCGCACGCTCCTCGCGACGATGGGCGGCGCGAGCGTGTACGACATCGCAGAGCGCCTCGACTGCTCGGTGCGCACGGCGATTCGGTTACTGCGCGCGCTGGAGGCCAGCGGAGAACCGCTCTACGAGACCGTCGAAGGCCGCCGCAAGCTGTGGCGCCTGACACCGAGCGGGCAGAAGGAATCGATCCGCCTGACGATGCAGCAGATGGTGTCGATGTTTCTCACGCGCAAGGTGTTCGACTTTCTCGACGGCACCGGCTTCAAAGAAGACATCGACGCCGTTTTCGATCAGCTCGAGGCCGCGCTCAAGCGCAAGGACTTCATGGCGGCGAAGAACCTCGACCGAAAATTCTTCGACGTGGGCGAGGCCGCATACAAGTACGAAGGCCGCGTCGACGACGTCGACCAGCTGGTGACGGCGCTACTCAAAGAAGAGAAGCTCGACGTCACGTACGTGGCCGGGCGCGACGGTTCGAAGCGCTCCTTCGTGCTCCTGCCGTACACGCTCATGGTCCACAAGAAGGGCCTCTACGTCGTAGGCATCGAGGAGGCCGTCGGCGAGCTGCGGTCGTACGCGCTCGATGGCTTCAAGAAGCTCGCGTGGCGCAAGGGCGACGCTTTCGCGTACCCGGTGGGCTACAAACCATCGAGCGTCGTCGGACTTTCGTTCGGCATCATCCGCGGACCAAAGACCTTCGTGCGAATTCGCTTCGACGCGCGCGTGGCGAAGTTCATCAAGCGTCGCCGATGGCACAAGACGCAGCGAATCGTGGCGAGGGACGACGGCGACATAGAGATGACGCTGACCGTGGAGGGCGTCGACGAGCTGAAGAGCTGGATCTTCAGCTTCGGGCCGCGCGCCGAAGTCCTCGAGCCTCACACGCTGCGCGTGCAGATGCAGGTGGAGTGCGCGCTGATGCAGACGCTGTACGCGCAGGCGTAGAGGCCGAGTAGAAAAGCGGACTGGCAGCACGTAGACGCGCACTGTCAGTCTACGAAAACGTGCTGCCAGCACGTGCCGGCACGCTGCGTCTGTGAGCGCACGCACTGCCAGCGAGTCGCGAGATGTTGCCAGTGCACCAAAGCGGAGTGCCAGCGCGCAAAAGCGGACTGCCAGCGCACGAAACCGGACTGCCAGTGCAGCCGCGCCTACAGCTTGTGCATCGACGAGCACGTCCCCGCGTTCCCCGCGCCGTTCGACACGGGCTGTTCCCACCCCGCTTGCGTGCACTGGTACCAAACGCTGTCCGTGTGTGACTGGACGCACGTCCGCACGGGGACGTCGACGCCGAGCGTGCTCGAGTGGCAGAACGCGTACTGCGACGTGCATCCCGCCTCACCCGCGACCCAGGTGCCGTTGCTGCAGTGGTACCAAGCCGCGTCGCTCGCGGCTTGCACGCACGTGCCGCTCGGAACCACCTTGTCGAGCGTGTCGGAGTGACAGCTCGTCGAGGGGGGTGGCGGCGGAGGCGGAGGCGGCGGAGGCGGCGGACTCCCCGCGTGACCCCACTGCCCGAAGTCGGCCGCGACCGCGTTGTCGATGTCGCAATCGACGCCGCCCACCGTCACGCCGTTCCTCACTTGCCGAAGCTGCGCGCGCGCGTCCCAATGCCCGCCGGACCAAGCGTACGTCTGCCATCCCCACGTGATCTTCCTCCCGTCGAAGAGCCGCTTGATGGCGTAGTACCCTGCGTACGCTCCCGTGCGTGCGCGCCCGATCACCGACGCGACGCCGTCGAAGTAGGCGTCGATCGTTGCCTCTTGTCCCGCGCTCGCGTCGAAGTCGATCGCGAAATAGATGGGGCGACCCGCCGGCATTCCGTCGGCGACCGCCTGCCGCTCGGCTTCCTTCGCCTCGGTCACCCCTTTCGCGTAGCCGCTGAGCACATCGCTCGCGCCCTGCTCCCACACGACGACGACGTCGACGCCCGTGGCGCGCAGCGACGACGCTTCGGACGCCGACAGATTCTTCCCCGTGGTGTCGTAGCTCAGGTAGCGCGCGGCGAACGTATAGCCCGACGAGCGGAGCGTGTGCGGCGCGGGCCGGCCCCACGCGTAGTCGACGCCGGTCGCCGTCGTGAGCGCGGCGGTCTCTGCGTCGACGCCATCGGGGTCGGCGTGAACCGCGCACCCGCTCGTGAGCGCGAAGAACGATGCGAGAAGCGCGACGCTTGCCGACGTGCAGAGTGTGCGATCGATCATGACGAAGCACATCGCAATCGATGTGCCCGCACCAAGCGCGCGCACGCGCAACGGAATCATCGCGCTTCGACCGCAATTTCGCGCGTCGGATCGCGCCGCGGGACGTGAAGCGCGCACGCCCTCGCGATGTGCGAGATTCTCCTCCCGTGACCGTTCGCGGTCGTGAGCCTCGCCGGATCCACGTCGCGCGTGGGGTTCGGTTAGGTGGATCCCATGTCCCCCAATTCTTCTCCGGGCGATCCTTTTTTCGATCCAGCCCGGCGCGAAAAGGCTGGATTTCCCACGTGCCCGCGCGCCGCCGAGGCCGGCACGCAATCTGCTCTAGTGTAATCCCGTGTAGGGGAGCCCACCCATGGACGACAAGCGCACGTACCTCAAAGAGCTCGCAACCCAGCAGGCCGACGCATGGGCCGCCAGCGCATCGACGTCGACGTTCGGCGGCGAGATGCGCGTCGAGACACGCAACACCGTCTACACATTCAAAGACGGCGCGTGCATCTCGGTGACGCGGCGCGACCGCGCGTTCAAGTCGGATCCGACGAGCATCGTCGGCATGCGGATGATCGGCTGGCTCCTCCACGACGATCCTTACGCGGGTCTCCAACACGCGTGGCGACCGGGCGCGTACGCTGTTCTCTGGCGCGCACGGCCGTCGGGCGAGGCGAGCTCGTCGGTCGCGCTGACGTCTGCGACTACCACGATGATCGCGGTTCGTCGCAGCGCGCCGCCGCCGGTTCCGGCGCGCACGTCGAGACAGCCGCCTCCTCTACCGATGCGCTCGTCGCCGCCGCCGATCCCGTCGCACATGGTTCGTGCGTCGAGTGCGCCGCCGCCGCCTCGCACGTCGGCGCCGCCCGCGCCGGTGAAGATCTCCACGCCGCCGATGCCGACGTTCGGTCTCATCGGGCGTCCGCCGACGCCCTCGCACGTGCGCCCGCGTCCGGCGTCGATGACGCGCATGAACGACATTCCGCCGCCGCGACCCACGCCGACGCCGGTGATGCAGCCGCGCACGCCGACGATGGTCGGTGGGATCACGCCGACGCCCGCGGGTGGGGTTACGCCGACGTCCGCGGTGACGCGACGTCCGACTGCGCCGCCGCCGCTTCCGGTCCGCGCGCGCGCCACGACGCGCACCGGAACGGGCTGACGGTCTCCGCCGCCGCGACTTGACCCCCGCGCGTCGGCGCGCGAAGGAGTCAGGCATGCGCCGCCCCTTCGCCTCGTCGATCGTCGTCCTCGCCCTCGCCGCTTGCGGCGCCGAATCGCCCGCGCCGCCGGTCGCTCCGACGACGAGCACGACGACGGGAGCCGGGATCACGGCTTCCGTCGCCGCGCCGACGCCGCCGCCGACGCGCGAAGACGGTCGACTCCCCGTCACCGCGACGCCGCAGCGCTACTCGCTCGCGCTCGCGATCGATCCGACGCAGCCGCGCTTCTCCGGCAACGTGAAGATCCTCGCGACGATCCCGGCACCCACGATGTTCATCGTCCTCCACGCGCGCGACGTTCGCGTCGGTAGCGCGGTGGCGATCGTCGGCGGTCGCGCGATCAAAGCGACGCCGTCGATGCGCGTCGCGCATGGCGGGCTCGTCCCCGAGGAGCTCGTCCTCACGTTCGCCGAGACGCTCCCCGCTGGACCCGCGCGGATCGAGATCGCGTTCGACGCGCCGTTCGGCGACGCGCTCGCGGGGCTCTACCGCACCAAGGAGGCGGATCGCTGGTACGCGTTCACGCAGTTCGAAGCGACCGACGCGCGCCGCGCGTTCCCCTGCTTCGACGAGCCGGGATTCAAGACGGCGTACGACGTGTCGATCACCGCGCCCAAGGGGATGATCGCGATCGCGAACGCGCCCGAGACGTTCCACAAAGACCAAGGCAACATGACGACGTTCGGCTTCGCGACGACGCGTCCGATGCCGAGCTACCTCGTCGCGTTCGCCGTCGGCGATTTCGACGTGCGCGCGGGCGCGAGCACGCCGGTGCCGATCCGCCTCGTGTCGACGAAGGGGCGCTCCGGCCTCGGACAGCTCGGGCTCGACGCGACGGCGGGCCTCGTCGCGAAGCTCGGCGAGTACTTCGACGTTCGCTACCCGTACGAGAAGCTCGACATCGTCGCCGTCCCCGACTTCGCGGCTGGCGCGATGGAGAACCCGGGCCTCATCACGTTCCGCGACGAGCTGCTCCTGCTCGATCCTGCGACGGCGACGACCGGCGCGAAGCGCGCGCAAGCCGAGGTGATCGCCCACGAGCTCGCACACCAGTGGTTCGGAAACCTGGTCACGATGCAGTGGTGGGACGATCTCTGGTTGAACGAAGGCTTCGCGACGTGGATGGAAGCGAAGGTCGTCGATCAGTGGCGACCGAGCTTCGGCGCGCGGCTCGAGCGCGTGCAAGGGACGCAAGGCGTGATGGACACCGACGCGCTCCACTCGGCGCGTGCGGTGCGCGAGCCGGTGCGATCCACGGGCGAGGCGATGGAGGCGTTCGACGGGATTACGTACCAAAAGGGCGCCGCGGTCCTCGCGATGATCGAGCAGTGGATCGGCGAGGCGACGTTCCAGAAGGGCGTGCGTGACTACGTGCGCGCGAACGCGTGGAAGAACGCGAAGGCGGAGGATCTCCTGCGCGCGCTCGATCTCGCGTCGAACAAAGACGTGACCAAGGTCGCCGGCGCGTTCCTCGATCATCCCGGCGTTCCGAACGTCGCAGTCGCGACCGCGTGCGACAAGAAGGGGGTCACCATCACGTTGAAGCAGTCGCCGTGGCATCCGCTCGGCGGCGCGACTGACGCCACGCCGGCGACGTGGTCGGTGCCGATGTGCATGCTCGTCGAAGGGACGAAGGGCCCGGTGTGCACGACGTCGGGCGCGGAGCCGGCGACGAAGGAGCTCCTCGGCGCGAAGTGTCCGGCGTGGGTTCACGCGAACGCAGGGCAGACCGGATACTTCCGCTTCGTCCTCGACGCGACGCAGACGCGCGCGCTCGCGAAGAGCGCGGCGCAGCTCGACGTCGCGAACCGCATCGGCCTGGTGTCGAACCTCTGGGCGCAAGTCCGCTCGGGCGAGCTCGCGCCGGACGCTTACCTCGACACGCTCGCGTCGTTCGATCGCGAGACCGAGCGCGTCGTCATCGAGCCGCTCGTCTGGAGCCTCTACGGAATCGAACAAGGGCTCGTCGACGACGCGGCGCTCCCCGGTTTCCGCGCGTACGTCGCGGCGCGGCTCGGCGCGCGCAAGCAGATGCTCGGATGGGAAGCGCCCAAGCACGGCAAGGAGTCGGACGATCGCTCGCTCTTGCGACGAACGGTGATCATGGCGATGGGCGATCTGGCGTCGGACGACGCGACCCTAAAGGAGGCCGACACGATCGCGCGCGCTTGGTTGAAGGATCCCGCGAGCGTGAACGGCGACACCGCGCAGATCGCGGTACCGCTCGCCTCGCGACGCGCGGGGAAGGATCGACTCGAGGCGCTGCGCGCGGCGGCGACGAGCGCGAAGACGCCGCAGGATCGCACGCGCGCGCTCAACGCGATGTCCGGCTTCGACGATCCCGAGGTGCTGAAGGCGGCGCTCGCGCTCGTGTTGACCGATGAAGTGCGCGTCTCGGAGATCCGTCACGTGCTCTGGCCGGCGTTCGGTCGGCGCGCGTCGCGTCAGGTCGTCTACGCTTGGGTGCGCGCGAACTTCGACGCGCTCCGCGCGAAGCTCGCCGGCCCGCTCGCGCGCGGTCTCATGTACTCGCCCGGCGCGCTGTGCTCGCAGAAAGAGCGCGACGACGCGCAGACGTTCTTCGCCGCGCGCTCGAAGGACATCGAAGGATCGAAGCGGATCCTCGACGAGGCGCTCGAGACCGCGCAGCTGTGCGCGGCGCTTCGCGACGGCCGCGGCGCCGCGGTGACGGCGTACTTCACCAAGAAGAGGTGAGCGAGCGAAGCCGGCGAAGGCGGACAACCGAGTGACGACTGGGAATCTTCCGCGCGATACCGCACAATCGAATACGGCCCCTTGGCGGAACGGTATACGCAGAAGATTTAAAATCTTCAGACCGCAAGGTCGTCCGGGTTCGAATCCCGGAGGGGCTACTGCGCTGCGCTGGGCTACGAGGAGCTGGTTACGGACGTTTCGCGCGGGCGCAGCCGACGACTTCGCCGCCCTCGCACGCACGCTCGAAGAACGCTTGCGCCTTCTCGTCGTCTTGCGCGACGCCGCGGCCGTCGAACAAGAGCTCGCCCGCCATCAGACAGCTCGATGCCTCGCCGCGCATGCACGCGACGCGCGCCGCGTCGTACGCGAAGTAGAAGAGGCGCATCGCTTGCGAGTGATCTTGCGGAACGCCGCGCCCGCCGAGGTAGAGCCAAGCGAGGTTGTTGCAGCCCGGCGCGTACGTCGAATCGCAGGCGCGCTTGTAGAAGCCCGACGCGAGCGCCGGGTTGTCGTTGCCTTGCACGTCGAACTCGAACATCACGCCGACCATGTTGCAGGCGTGCGAGTCGTCGGCCTGGCAGCGCGCGATGCACGCGGTGAGATCGTTGTGCTTGCATGGATCGCGTTTCACTTCGGCCGCCGTCGGCTTGTAGTGAGCATCGCGTGGCAGCGAGCTCGTGCCGCCGTTGCCGAGCTCCCCGCATCCGCCGAGAGCGGCAGGCGCAAACGCGACTGCGAGCGCACAGAACACAGACCCCGCCCAGTGCTTCATACGTTCACTATACGCCTGGAATGTGCGGCTCCCATGGGAAGCAAGCCCATGGTGCAAAGTAGGTAGGACGACGTGGCTGCTCTTGCGCATTCGCGCTCATCCGCCCCCATGCGGTGCTCAAGCGAGCGCGCCGACGCGTTGGACCGCGGACGCGACGAGCGAGCCGTCGTCGATGAGGCGCGCGACCGCCTCGATGTCCCCGTAAAGCGGGCGATCTTCGGTCATCGGCGCGACCTTGCGACGCAGCGTGGCATGCGCCGCAGCCACGCCGGAGCTCGGCGCGAGCGGCGCGCGCTGGTCGACACCGGCCGCCGCGGTCATCAGCTCGATCGCGAGCGCGTTCTTCACGTTCTCGACCACGACGAGCAGCTTCTTCGCGCTGATGCTCCCCATGCTCACGTGATCTTCCTTGCCGGCCGACGACGGGATCGAGTCGACGCTCGCCGGATGGCAGTACACTTTGTTCTCGCTGACGAGCGACGCGCTCGCGACCTGCGCGATCATGAAGCCCGAGTGGAGCCCGCTGAGCGGTCCCGCGGGTGCGAGGAAGGGCGTGAGCCCCGTCGACAGCGCGGGGTTCACGAGCTGCTCGACGCGACGCTCGCTGATGTTTGCGAGCTCGGCGACGGCCATCGCGGCGAGATCGAGCGCGAGCGCGAGCGGCTGTCCGTGAAAGTTGCCGCCGCTCACGATGTCGGCGCCGCCGTCGTCGCGCAGAAAGACGCTGGGGTTGTCGGTGACGCTGTTCACTTCGCGCTCGAGGACTTGCCGCACCCACGTGAGCGCGTCGCGCGTCGCGCCGTGCACCGCCGGCATGCAGCGGAGCGAATACGCGTCTTGCACCTTTCCGCAGTCCTTGTGGCTCTCCATGATCTCGCTCTCCGCGAGGAGCGCGCGGAGATTCTTCGCGACCGCCGCTTGCCCCGGGTGCGGACGCGCCGCTTGCAAGCGCGCGTCGAACGGCGCGTTCGATCCCTTGAGCGCTTCGAGGCTCATCGCGCCGGCGACGTCGGCCACCGTACAGAGGCGCTCGGCGTCGAGGAGCGCGAGCGTCCCGAGCGACGCCATGTATTGAGTCCCATTGATCAGCGCGAGGCCCTCCTTCGCTTCGAGCACGACCGGCGTGATCCCTTTGGCGCGCAGCGCCTCGGCGCTCGGCAACAGGCGATCGCCGTCGGTCACTTCGCCTTCGCCGATCATCGCGAGCGCGAGGTGCGCGAGCGGCGCGAGATCGCCGGACGCGCCGACCGATCCTTGCGCGGGGATCCGCGGGTGCACCGCCTTGTTCATCATGTCGACGAGGATGTCGACGGTCTCCGGCCGGACGCCGGAGCATCCGAGCGCGAGCACCTGGGCGCGCAGGAGCATGATGCCGCGCACGTGCGCGACGCCGAGCGCGGGACCGACGCCGGTCGAGTGCGACCGCACGAGGTTCTTCTGGAGCGCGCGCACGTCGCTCGCGGAGATGCGCGTCTCGCTGAGCGCGCCGAAGCCCGTGTTGATTCCGTACACGCGACGCGCGCCGTCGCCTTCTTTTGCGATCGCATCGACCGCTGCGCGCGACCGGCGCATCGCCGCGAGCGCGTCGGGCGCGAGCGCCACCTTGCGTCCGCGCACCGCGACGTCCTCCAGATCCGACAACGACAACGCTCGCCCAATCATCACCGGTTCGGACATGCGGCGTGGACTACCACGAGACGGATCGCTTTCGTTCGTTGTCTCTCAGCCGTCTCCCGTAGGGTCGGGATACCTCGCGACGGTTTTTTCCAGAGTAGTTATGCTCGCTCGCCGTGACCCCTCCCCCCCTCTTCCCTCGCACGTCGCTCGCATTGATCGCGGCGCTCACGGCCTCTTTCCTGTCGACGCCCGCACGCGCCGACGATCCGCCCACGCCTGCACCCGCGCCCGATCCCGCGCCCGACTCGACGTCCGCCGCGCCGCCCGATCCCGCGCACGGCCATCATGTCCGCACGCCGCGTGTCCCCGCCGATCTCCAGCGCCTCGTCTTCGAGACGGGCCGCACGCCCGTCGTGCCGAGCGAGCCTGGCGTCGTCCGCGTGCAAATCCATGGCGAGTACCAAATGCGCTTCCAGGGGATGACGAGCTTCACGCTCACGCCGACGCTCGCCGTGGTCACGGCGCATCCGGGCGCGACCTCCGACTCGATCGGCCAGAACGCCTTCGCCAGTCACTGGCTGCGCCTCACGCCGCGCCTTCAAGTCAGCGACAAGCTCGAAGTCATCGCGCAGCTCGACGTCCTCAGCGGCCTCGTCATCGGCGACACCGCGCACGACACCTACGCCGACCACACGCCTCGCGACAGTTACGACGGCTTCAAGAACGTCCAGCCGCGCTGGCTCTTCCTCGAGTGGAAGTCGCCCATCGGGCTCTTTCGCGTCGGGCAGCAAGGCACGCACTGGGGCATGGGGATCCTCGCCAACGACGGCGATCACCCGAATCTCTTCGGCGACTACCGCTACGGCAACATCGTCGACGAGATCCTCTTCGCGACCAAGCCGCTCGGCGAGAAGTCGCCGTGGGTCGTCGCGATCGGCGGCGGCTACGTCTTCAAGGACGACATCGCGCTCTCCTCGCGCGGCGATCGCGCGTGGCAAGCCGTCGCGGCAACGTATGTCGAGTCGGGGATGAACCGGATCGGCGTCTATGGCGTGTATCGCAACCAACACCGCGATCGATCGTCGGGCGATCTCTTTCCGTATACCGACAAGATCGAAGCGGGCGTCGTCGACATCGCGGGCAACTGGGCGATCCCGATCGCGACGCCGGGCGCGGCGTATCTGTTCGGCGCGGGCGAGGTTGCGACCATCTTCGGATCGACGAACGCACTTCGCACGAACGATCAGACGAAGGACCAGCAGAACATCAAGCTGCGTTCGTTCGGCGGCGCGTTGAGCGCGGGCTTCGTTCTCGGCGCGCACGACGCGCGTCCGCGAAAGCGCGCGGCGCAGGCGCCGATGGGCTCGCGTCCGGATCTGTTCGGCAAGGTCGTCGCGCAGGTCGAGGTCGGGTACGCGTCGGGCGACGCCGATCCGGCGCACAACGACGGCGTCGAGAAGCGCTTCGTCTTCAACGCGAACCACAAGATCGGGCTCATCTTGTTCGACGAGGTGATGCGTTGGCAGTCGGCGCGCGCGGCAGTGGCGGCGCAGGATCCGCTCCTCTCGGGTCCGCGGCAGGCACCGGGCATCGATCTGCTCCCGACCAACGGCGGCGTCGCCGGCGCGCAGTACGTGAACCCGACGATGACCTACCGTCCGCTTCCGAACCTCGATTTGAAGGCCGGCGCCGTCATCGCGCAGACGACCGCGGACTTCGTCGATCCGTACCGCCTCGTCAAGGACGGCTCGTACGTGAACTACCGTGGCGGCGATTCGCGCCGTCACGATCTCGGGCTCGAGCTCGACGCCGGAACCGAAGTGCGGTTCGCGCTCGATTACGACATGACGCTGCAGCTCGGAGCGCAAGGCGGCGTCCTCTTCCCGGGCGGCGCGCTCGCCGACATCGCGGGAGAGAAGCTCAAGACGCCGTGGCTCTTCCTCGGAAGAGCGGGCCTTCAGTTCTAATTTCGGGTCCGGGGGAATCATGAGTACGAAGCGTATCGTCGTCGCGGTCTCCCTCTTCGTCGCCGGCCTCGGCGCGGGTGCGTGCTCCGCGGACCGCGCGCCGATGGGTCTTCGGATGACGCCACCGGGCACGGGTCCGTTCGTCGAGTGGGATCTCACGCATCGCCCGCTGCCGCAGGTACCGCTGCCGAACGACATCGCGACGTTCCCCGATCCGACCAGCCGCACCGGCGTGCGCATCAACGCGAGCTTGGTCGCGCCGACGAACATCGAGCACGTCGCGCGCGGCGCGTTCGATGAGATGGAGGGCTGGGGGACGTCCGCGCCGCTCAGTGTGCAGTTCCACCGCGACGACTCGGTGCCGAACGGCGAAGCGGTCATCGATCTCGCCGACGTCAAATCTCGAATGAGCGGCCACGACTACGACATGACCGACGACGTCGTCTACGTCGTCAATCTCACGACCGGCGTGCCGCTGATCCTCGACATGGGGAACGGGAACTTCCCGATCACGATCCGCGATCTCGATCGCTTCTGGCCGAACGATCCGCACTACGATCCCGCGCGCGGACGCGTCACGCAGAACCTCCTCTTCGAGACGCTCGAAGAGGGGCGTGGGCTCGGGCAGAAGGACTACCGACCCGAGCTCGATCTCGACTTCGACGGCATCCTCGATCATCCGAACACGCTCGGCGCGCCGTCGCGTCCCGACCTCGACGGCGTCGAGAACTTGCTCACGTGGTACGAGCGCGAGACCGACACGCTCATCATGCGTCCGCTCATTCCGATGGAAGAGAAGACGGAGTACGCGGTCGTGCTCACCGATCGTTTGCGCGGAACGAACGGCCAGCCGATCCGCTCGCCGTTCGAAGCGATTCATCATCCGATGCAGCGTCCCGGCGTCGCGCAGCTGCAGAAGATCCTCGGCGACGCGACCCGCAAGAACTACTACGGCGATCTCGCCGGCACCGGGCTCGATCACGTCGCGTTCGCGTGGACGTTCACGACGATGCCGGTGCAAGAGGACATGAAGCTCCTCCGCGACGGGCTCTACGGCCACGGACCGTTCGCGTACTTCGCGGATCGCTTCCCGCCGAAGATGAGCATCTACCGCGCCGCCGGGCTCGCGCTCACTCCGGCGGAAGAGCCGCCGGAGGTGATGACGACCCCCGCCTGCAAAGAGCGGATGAAGACGCCGTACATCGTGAAGCCGAACGAGCCGGACATCGCCGTCGGCATCAACCAGTATTACGAACAGGTCGTGGGCACGTCGAAGGGCGAGACCGCGTGGGTGAACGAGGCCAACGCCTTCATTGACCACATCGTGATCGGCACGTTCGATTCGCCTTATTTGCAAGGCGATCCGAAGAGCCTCGATCCGCAAGAGGCGCGCTTCCACGTCAACTTCAAGACGGGCGAAGGCGACGTGCAGACCGACAAGGTGCACTTCTGGCTCATCGTGCCGAAGCCGAGCTCGAAGGCGAAGGCGCCGTTCAACGTCGCGTTCTGGGAGCACGGCGTCACGGGCAACGACAGCGAGACGATGATCTACGCAGGCGCGCTCGCGGCGCAGGGGATCGCGACGATCGGGATCGACATGCCGGAGCACGGGCTCTCGTACGGCACGGGCGACTACGCGACGGCGCAGACGGCGCTGCGTCCACCGTGCCTCGTCGAGTGGGTGACCGCGACGGGCACGGGGCGCGACCGCGCATACAACCGCGACGGCACGGGGCGATCGGGGTGGTTTTGGTGGACGTCGCACGTCTTTCACGTTCGCGACAACGTCCGTCAGGGGCTCCTCGACATGATGAACACCGTTCGCATCTTGAAGTCGTTCGACGGCGTACGAAAAGCCGACGACGACTACAACGGCGACGGTCAGCCCAACGATCTCGCCGGGGACTTCGACGGCGACGGCAAGATCGACGTCGGCGGTCCCGACGCGAAATATTTCTCGGGCGGCGAGTCGCTCGGCGGAATGATGAGCGAAGGGATCGGCGGCGTGGAGCCGGCGCTCACCGCGACCACGCCGATGTCGGGCGGCGCGGGGATGGGCGACATCGGCGTGCGCTCGTACGGCGTCACCGAGGCGGTGTGGGAGCAGATCCTCGGCCCGATCGTGACGTCGACGCCAGCGTCGATGTACCCCGAGGACAAGAACAAGATGAAGAAGAAGACGTCGTGCGCGGCCGATCAGCGCTCGATTCGTTTTCACATCAACGACGGCGACGACAACGTCGACATCGAGGTCGCGTGCCTCAACGCGAACGAGGTCGACATCGGCATGACGGTGGTCGTCGAGAACGTGCGAAGCAAAGAGATGCGCTGCGCGCGCACCGACAAGGACGGGCGCTTCCGCGTGGCGTTCCCGACCAGCACGGGCGATCCGATCGACATCCAGATCTACACGAAGCCCGACGTCGTCAAATCGTACAAGGGGTGCGAGATCACGGCGGACGCGGTGAATGGCCGGCGCATCAACACGTTCGAGGTCGCCGCGTTCGACACGAAGCAGGTCGGCGACGAAACGAAGAAGTGCCCTGACGACGCCACCGCGGGCTGCGCGCAGTTCCGCGACACGTTCTATCCCGTCGGATCGAAGCTCGTCGCGCCGAACGAAGGCTACGGCGATCAGCGGAACACGCCGGAGCTGCGCCGCCTCTTTCAGCTGGTGCAGGCCGCGCTCGATCCGGCCGACAACTTCAATTTCGCTCCGTACTACATGATCCGTCCGCTCCGTGACGAGAACGGGAACGTCGCGCCGCCGCGCGCGCTCTTGTCGTTCAACACGGTGGGCGACATGTTCGTGCCGGTGTCGACGGGGAGCGCGTTCGCGCGGGCGGCGGGCGCGTTGCCGTTCTTGCCGCCGTCGGCCGCCGACAAGATGCCGGAGTACGCGGACTACGCGACGCCGCGCGAGATCTACGAACGCCTCGGCCGGCGCGCGCCGATGCAGTTCCTGGTCGAGCGATCGGTCGCCGAGGGCATCGCCCGGTTCGGCCGCACCAGCGCGGGGCCGACGTGCAAGGCGAACTACGTACCTGTACAGCCATCTGGCATGACGTGCGATCGCATGCAGGGCGCGCCGCCGTGCTCCACCGCGCTGTGGGACGCCGACTGGACGAGCGAGGGCATGCAGGGGTTCGATCAGCCGCACGCGGCGGTGCCGCTGCGCCTCGCGCGCTTCGCCGACATGCACCCGAGCAACTCCGCGACGCTCAGCGCCGCGTGGGAGCCGCGTATCGTGGGCAAGCCGGCGGGGAACGGAGCCGGGCTCGGAGGGACCGACGGCGCGTGGAAGCCGAGCAAGAAGATCGTGGCGATGGTGAACCACTACATCAAGCCCGAAGGGAACCACACCTGGGACATCGGCGACGTCTGCCGTCAGTGGGACCAAGCGAGCTACGGCGACGCGCTCATCGCGCGCTTCTTCGCCAGCGGCGGAACGGACGTCTACTACTTGAGCCATCCGCAGACGCACGCGACGTGCCTCGTCGGAAAGCCGACCAAGCCGTTCGATCCGAGCTGCGAGCTATTCCAGCAGTAGCGCGCGCTCAGTCGTCGACGAAGACGTTTCCCACGGTCCACGCCCCGGCCACGAGCGGAAAGCGCCCCGTCTGATCGCTCGGCGCGGTGATCTTGATCGAGCATCCGGGCTTCGAGCCTTCGATCTCGACCGCTCCTTCCGAGAGGCCCGTGAAGAAGACGAGCTGTCCGACGCTCGACGTCGTGGTCGCCGGCGTCGCGTCTCGCGGCCAACCCGCACTCATGTACGTCACGTTCGCCTCGGGATGACCGACGACACGCAGTGTGACGCCGCGCTCGCTCGCGCACGCGCCGTCGCCGATCGCGTCGATGAAGACGGCGAGCGTGGGCGTCGTCGCACCGAAGCCCGGCAAGAGATTCGACGCGCCGTCCGTCGGAAGGAACACGGACAGCCGGCTGTCTTCACCGATGACGTTCTGCGAGATGATCGACGTGACGTGATTCGGCGCGCTCAGGCGCGTGATCAGCGGCACGCCGCGCGGCAGCGTCGCCGTGGCCATTCCGAATTCGTCTGTGACGACGGCGTACCCGGGGCAAACGTCGAACGTCGCGGTCGCGCCGGGAAGCACATCGCGAGAGCCATCGTCGCGAAGCTCGAAGAGCCAGAGCGCGAGATCGACGTACGGGCCGTCGCCGCACGGAGGCAGCGGGTTGCGCGCGACCGACGGATGCGCCGCAGGGATCGGACGCGGCGATCCGTGAACCCCAGAGCGCGCCTTGGCCGCTCCGTCGTCAGGTGCGGCGGAGCATGCAGCGACGAGCGTCGCGCATGCTGCGATCCGAGCCGCCGTCCAGACGAGTGCCATCGTCAGCTAGGATACGAACCGTTCGCGGTCTTGCGAAGGTCTCCCTTCGGGTGACACACGCCCGCTCACGCCCACGCACAGACACACGCACAGCGCACGTTCAGTTCAGCCGGTGCCGCGCTGCCTTTTCGCGCCCTTCGCGGCTTTCGCGATTGCCGCCGCAGGGCCCGCGTCTGCACTCGCGGGTGCGGTCTTCTTCGGACCCGGCTTCGGCGCGTTCGCGGCGATCGATCGCGACAAGAGATCCGCGAGATCGATCACCTTCGCGCCGCCCACGGTCACCGCTGCACGCTCTTCGTCGCCCGCCTCGTCGCGCGCGACGGCCCCTTCGGCGACCTTCGCGTCGACCGCGGCTTCGACCGCCGCGCGGTACTCGTCCGGATGCTTCGACGGGTTGAACTCACCCGCGAGCTCGTCGACGAGCTTCTTCGCGAGCGAGAGCTCGCGATCGGTCGCCGGCTTGGTGTCGGGGATCACGATCTCTTCGCCGCTGACGAGCTCGTCGGCGAACCGCATCATGTCGAGCGCGAAGAGCTTCTCGCGCGGCCGCAAGATCGCGAGGCGTGTCCGCGTTCGGATCTTCACCTTCGCGAGCGCGACGCGCTTGGTGTCGACGAGCACGGTGCGAAGCAGATCGAATCCGCGCGCGCTCTTTCCGCCGGGGCCGACCCAGTAGCTCTTGTCGAAGTAAGCGACGTCGACCTCGCGGGGATCGACGAACTCGACGATGTCGATCCCGCCCGCCGCGTCCTCGCCTTCGATCTTCGCGAGCTCCTCTTTCGTGAAGAGCGCGTACTCGCCCTTCGAGACTTCGTACCCTTTGCCGATCTCGTCCCACGCGACGTCGCGCACGCACTTGGGGCAGCGCCGCACGAGGCTTATCCGCGAGCCGCACTCTTTGTGCAGCTGATGAAACTGCGGCGTAAGATCCTTCGTCGCGGAGAACAGCTTCGCGGGGATCGTGACGAGTCCGAACGCAATCTCACCGGTCCAAATCGCGCGCATGCTCGCTCCTCACTGACTTCCCGATCCCTATTACGCTGACATGGCGAAAAAGAGCCGCCAACCGCTCGACGAATACGAGGCGAAACGCGACTTCGCGAAGACGCCCGAACCGCGCCCGTCGTCCCCATCGTCCCAGACCGACGCGCCGGAGGAAAAGAAAAAGGGGGAAACACCAGCGTCCGCGGCGCTGGAATTCGTGGTGCAGAAGCACGACGCGACGCGCATGCACTACGACGTGCGCCTCGAGATCGACGGCGCGATGGCGAGCTGGGCCGTGCCGAAGGGACCGAGCTTCGATCCGAAGGTGAAGCGGCTCGCCGTCGAAACCGAAGATCATCCGATGGAGTACAACCGCTTCGAAGGGCGGATTCCGGACGGCGCGTACGGCGCGGGCGACGTGCTGGTGTGGGATCGCGGGACGTACGAGACGATCCCGCCGGGCGCGGAGCAGGCGATGCGCGTGAAGGGGCATCTGCACGTGCGCCTCTTCGGCGAGAAGCTCCACGGCGGGTGGCACCTCGTTCGGACGCGGCCGACCGAAGGGGGGAAGGCGCAGTGGCTCTTCTTCAAGGCCGCGGACAAGGACGCGGATCCGTCGTTCGATGTGATCGCGGAGCGGCCGGAGTCCGTGGTGACGGGGCGCGCCGCGACGCGTGGGCCGGCGCGCGTCGGCGCGTCACCCAAGGGGAAGAGCGCGGGCGCGCTGCTCGACGCGGTCGGCGAGGTGTCGCGCGCGACGAACGCGGAGCGCATCGACGATCCGACGCGGTACACGTACGAGGTCAAGTACGACGGCTACCGCATCGTCGCCGCGAAGGCGGGGCGCGAGGTGAAGCTTCGAACGCGCAACGCGAATGACTACACCGATCGCTTCGCGGCGATCGCAAGCGCGGTGCGTGGGATCGGCGCACGCGAGGCGGTGGTCGACGGCGAGGTGTGCGCGGTAGACGCCGAGGGACGACCGTCGTTCGCGGCGCTGCAGCAGGTCCTCGCGGGCGAGAAGAACGGCGCGACGCTCGCGTACGCAGTGTTCGATCTCGTGTGGCTCGACGGGCGCGATCTGCGTGAGCTCCCGATCGAGCAGCGACGCGAGCTGCTCGAAGCGCTCTTGAAGACAGCGCCCGCGCCGATCTCCTTCTCGCGTGCGATCGAAGGCGATCTGGTGCAGATCCTCGAGCTCGCGAAGCAGTCCGGGCTCGAAGGGATTGTCGCGAAGCGAAAAGGATCGCGCTACGTCGCGGGGCCGTCGACGGCGTGGCTGAAGCTCAAGTTCGAGCGGAGGCAAGACTGCGCGGTGTGCGGGTACACGCCGCTCTCCGGAACGAAGGACGTGATGGGTGCGCTCGTGCTCGGCGTGGTCTCGGCGGACGATCCGACGAAGCTGGTGTTCGCCGGAAAGTGCGGCACCGGCTTCGACGATCGCACGCGGAGGGATCTCGCGCGACGCCTCGATGCGATCGCGTCCGCGAAGCCGACGCTCGAAGGGGCCCCTCGCCTGCCCGACGTTCGCTGGACGCGACCGGAGCTCGTCGCGGACGTCGGGTTCGCGGAGTGGTCGCGCGATCATCACCTTCGTCAGTCGCGGTTCGTCGGCCTGCGCGACGACAAGAGCGCGAGCGAGTGCGTGCGCGAGAGCGACGTCGACGCGCGCGATCGCGAGGCGAGCGAGACGGCGCGGGCGCCGCGCGTCGCGAGCGCGGTGAAGCTCACGAACACGAACAAGGTGATCTTCCCGCGCGACGGCATCACCAAGAAAGACGTCTTCGACTACTACACGGCGATCGCGCCGGTGATGTTGCCGCACGTCGCCGGGCGGCCGCTCAACATGCAAAGGTGGCCGAACGGGATCGACGAGGAGAGCTGGTTTCAGCACAACCTCCCGCCGAAGATTCCGGACTTCGTTCGCGTCGTCGCGGCAGAAGAAGGGCGAAAGCGCCTCGTCGCCGAGAACGTCGAGACGCTCCAGTGGCTCGCGAACCTCGCCGCGCTGACGCTCCACCAGTGGGCGAGCCGCGCGCCGCGCCTCGAAGCGATCGCGTCCGCGACGCCGACGCTCGAAGGGGCCCCTCGCCTGCCCGAC